>JBGTIG010000068.1:0-1735 GCA_041745755.1 Lysobacterales bacterium | reverse complement strand
GGCGTTGCCGGCGGCGCTCGCCGCCTCGACCAGCCGGTCGCGCGCTTCCGCGAGACTGTCGGTGAAGCCTGGCGAGTCGAATCCCGCGGCTTCGAGGTCCGCGTCGGAGTTGGCGCGGGCGCTACGGGCATTGGGCAGCGTCATGGCGAATCCTCAAGTGCGTGGGTGCGGCGTCGGTCACGACGTCTCCGGCGACGATGGGCCGCGTGGCGATGCAAGTCAAGCCGGAGGCCGCAGCCTGGATGAAAACGATTCACCTGCGGCCCGATCGCGGTGCCGCGAACGCAGCCCACAGGAATGCGGAATCGCCTCAATCGATGACGACCGCGGTCACGAAAATGCCGAGCATGGTGAAGCACAGCGCGAGTTTCGCGGCGCTGCCGACGATGAAACCAATGGCGGCGCCGACGCCGGCGCGGGTCGCCTGGGGCATGTTGCGGGTGGCGAACCATTCGCCGATCACCGCGCCGATGAAGGGTCCGAGCAGAAGACCGACAATCCCCGCGAACGCGCCGATCACGGTGCCGACGCCTGCCCCCGCGAACGCCAGCCAGCTCGCCCCCGTGCGTTTCGCGCCCACCGCCGAAGCCACGATCTCGAGCACCACAGCGAGTGCGGTGAGGACCCCCAGCACCACCACGGTGCCGATCGAGACCTTGCTGAAGCCGCCTGCCCAGGCGGCCAGCAGCATGCCGGCGAAAACCAGCGGTACGCCGGGCAGTGCGGGCAGAATGGTGCCAGCGAGGCCGAGCAGGATCAGCACGCCCGCGAGCAGGTACCAGATTTCGATCGTCACGCGCGCACCGGCAGGAACGGGGTGCCGGCAGTCTATGCGAGATACTGCCCGCCATGGACCCGTCTGGAATTTCTCCCGTTGCCCTGCACGGCGGCTGCCACTGCCAGGCGGTGCGATTCCGGGTGCGCACGACGCGCGTCATCACCGCGCTCGACTGCAACTGCTCGATCTGTCGCATGAGCGGCTTCCTGCACCTCATCGTTCCGCTCGCGCAGTTCGATCTCGTGGAGGGTGAGCGCATGCTCCGCACCTACACTTTCGGGACCGGGATCGCGCGGCACCGGTTCTGCCGGCGCTGCGGCGTCAAGTCGTTCTACATTCCGCGCTCCAACCCCGATGGCATCGACGTGAACGTGCGCTGCCTCGATCCCGGTCAGGATCTCGAGGTCACCCTCGTGCCGTTCGACGGGGAGCACTGGGAGGACCATGCCCGGGATCTGGGCCATCTCTCGAGGTATTAACCCGGTGGCAAAGCAGTTGAACATCCTGTCCAACTGCTCTGCGCTTCGAGTCCGGTACGCGCCCGGACTCGAAGCCCGCGCCAGAGCGGGCTCTGGCGCGGCAGTCCGTCCCTGGACTGCGCTTATCAACCCGGCTGTATCTTTCTGATGCAATGCCGCCGGGTTAACAAGTCCTGCGTGCGCGGGCGGCGGCGTTGCCGAACCACGCCCGACGGGTGAATACGGAAGGCGTGAGCGGTCGGGCATACTTGCCGCTTTCCTGTCCGATCGAACGCGAATGGCCAGACGTCGTACCGCTCAACGCGCTTCCCCCTCATTGCGTGCAACGGCTGTGGTCTCGCTGCTTCTCATCGCTGCCGCCGCCGCGTGGTGGCTCTGGCATCGGTACGCGCCCACAGGCGCGGCGGCGCCCGCCACGACGTCCGGGGGCAGCCAGGAGATCGCATTGCCTCCGCCCCGCGTGCCCGTCGACTCGTTG
>JBGTIG010000067.1:0-14884 GCA_041745755.1 Lysobacterales bacterium | reverse complement strand
CCGCTCATCTGCGAAACTCCCGTATTCGGCGAACCATCGGTCGGCTGCAGGGTCACTTGCGACCGCAGCCGCATCGCCCACCCATTTTCGAGGAAATCCAGATGCTCAAATCCCTTGCGCCGGGCTTGCTGGCGATTGCGTTCAGCCTGCAGGCGGGCGCCGCCACGCCGGAAGCCAACGCCCGTACGGCGATCAAGAGCCTCGCACCCACCCTGTCGATCGAGTCCGTCGCGCCGGCCGCGATGCCGGGTTATCAGGAAGTGATGGTGGGCGGCCAGGTCGTGTATGTCAGCAACGATGGTCGCTACCTCGTGCAGGGCACCGTACTCGACATGCGGACGAAAACCGACCTTACCGAGGCGCGCAAGGTCACCGCGCGCAAGGCGGCGCTGATGAAGGTGCCGGACGAGCAGCGTATACGTTTCCCGGCCAAGGCCGAGAAGTACCGGGTGACGGTATTCACCGACATCGACTGCGGCTGGTGCCGCAAGATGCACCAGCAGATCGCCGACTACAACAACGCGGGCATCACCGTGGATTACCTGTTCTTTCCGCGCGCGGGCCTCGAAGGCGTGACCTACAAGCAGGCGGTGCAGGTCTGGTGTTCAAAGGATCGCCGCGCGGCGCTGACGCAGGCCAAGGCGGGACAGACACTGACCGCGGGGACCACGTGCAAGAATCCGGTCGCCGACCAGTTCAATCTCGGCATGCGCCTCGGCATTGCCGGCACGCCCTCGATCTACGCGGCCAACGGCACCGACCTTCGCGGCTACAAGCCGCCGCAGGAAATGGCCACCGCGCTAGCGGCGATCAATGCCAAGGCTCCGGCAGGAACTGCATCGGGCGGCGGACGCTGATCCTCCGGGTTCGAGCGCGTCGCCGCCGCGTGCGGCGTCCGCATCGCAACGCGAAGGATTCAACGCGGCAGCCTCGAATCTGAAGGCTGCAGCCGGATCCATGGCGCGACGCGGGAACCGGTTGCTCCGCGCCAGAACCTGCGCTGGCGCGCGCTGCGAGCACGCGCCGGGGCCGGACTCGCGGATCCCCGCAGTTGGACAGGAAGTTCAACGGTTTCGTCCCCAGGGCTCTAGAATGCGCGCGCCCCACTCGGCACCGAACGCATGATGCTGCTCGGGCAAGACTCCCTCTCGGAATTCCGACTGCGTCGCATCAACGACGAGTTGCGGGCGGTCGCCCCGACTCCCGGACTGCGTGTCCGGCGCGCCCGCTGGGTGTATCTGGTCGAACCCGAAGCGGACGCGGCGCCTGATTCGCGGCGGCTCGCGGCCGTTGTTGAAGCAGAAGCGCAGACTTTCACCGATCCCGCCACCGATCCGCGCCTGCAGGCAGGCGGGCGTGTGCGATTTGCCTGGATCCTGCCGCGCCTGGGCACGCGATCGCCCTGGTCGAGCAAGGCGACCGACCTGCTGCGGGCCGCCGGCTTTTCGATCGCCCGCATCGAACGCGGACAGCTGTTCGAACTCGAGGGCGAAGTGCCGTCTCCCCGCAGCCTTTCCGCGCGCCTGCTGCACGACCCGATGACCCAGTCGCTGCTCGGCGACTGGCGCGCGGTGGAACAGGTTTTCCATGCCGGACAACCCGCGCTGCTGAAGACGATCGCGATCGCCGACGATCCCATGGCGAGCCTCGGCGCCGCGAACGAGCAGCTCGGCCTCGCCCTTTCGCAGGCGGAAATCGCCTACCTTGCGGAACGCTACGGCGCGCTGGGCCGCGATCCCACCGACGCCGAACTGATGATGTTTGCGCAGGCCAACTCCGAACATTGCCGGCACAAGGTCTTCAACGCGGCGTGGACAATCGATGGCGAGGACCAGCCGCAGTCACTTTTCGCAATGATCCGGCACACCCACGCGATGACGCCCGCTCACACCCTGAGCGCGTACCACGACAACGCCGCGGTGATCGAAGGCAGCGAGGCCCTGACGCTGTGCGCTGATCCGTTCACGGGATCCTGGGGCACGCAGTCGACGCGGATGGATTTCGCCATCAAGGTGGAAACGCACAACCATCCCACCGCCATCGCACCGTTCGCGGGCGCCGCGACCGGAGCCGGTGGAGAGATCCGCGACGAGGGCGCGACCGGCCGCGGCGGCAAGCCCAAGGCGGGGCTGACGGGTTTCACGACGTCTTACCTGCGCATTCCCGGGCTTGTTCATCCTTGGGAATCGCCCCGCGCGCTGTCGCCAAGGCTGGCCTCGGCTTTCGAAATCATGCGCGATGGACCGATCGGCGCCGCCGCGTTCAACAACGAGTTCGGGCGCCCGGCGATCTGTGGCTACTTCCGCGCGTTCGAAGCGGCGGGCGCGGACTCGGGCGACACGCGCGGCTACGACAAGCCGATCATGCTGGCCGGTGGAATCGGCAACATCCGGCGCGAACACGTCGAAAAGAACCGCTTGCGCGCAGGCGACGCCATCATCGTGCTCGGTGGTCCGGCGATGCTGATTGGCCTCGGCGGCGGCGCCGCGTCGTCGCTCGCCGGCGGCAACGCCGCGAGCGACATCGACTTCGCGTCCGTGCAGCGGGACAACCCGGAAATGCAGCGACGTTGCCAGGAAGTCATCGATGCCTGCACGGCGCTCCGATCCGCGAATCCGATCGCGAGCATCCACGATGTCGGTGCGGGCGGCCTTTCGAACGCCATCCCCGAAATCCTCAACGATTCGGGTCTCGGCGGACACATCGAGCTCCGCCGCATCGCGAGTGACGATCCCGCGCTGTCACCGATGCAGCTCTGGTGCAACGAAGCGCAGGAGCGCTACGTGCTGGGCATGGCACCCGAGGACGTCGATCGTTTCCGTGCGATCTGCGAGCGCGAGCGCTGCCCGTTCTCGCTGGTCGGTCACGCCACGGACGACGGCCTGCTCAGGGTTTCCGACGCGTTGCTCGGCGCACCTGCCGTGTCCATGCCCATGGATCTGCTGTTCGGGAGCACGCCGAAAATGCGGCGCGAAGCCGGACGCGTGCCGGCGGTTGGAGATACTCGCGGCGAGGCGCTGCGGGCCTGCGATTTCCCGACCGTGCTGCTGCGCGTACTGCGGCATCCCACGGTCGCGCACAAGGGGTTCCTCATCCACATAGGTGACCGTACGGTAGGCGGGCTGATCGCACGCGACCAGCTGGTCGGTCGCTGGCAGGTACCGGTGGCCGACCACGCGCTGACGCTTCTGGATTTCGAAGGATACGCGGGCGAGGCGATGGCGATCGGCGAGCGCACGCCAGTCGCGCTCACCGACGCGCCGGCATCCGCGCGGCTCGCCGTGTCGGAGGCGATCACCAACCTTCTCGGCGCCCCGATCGAGACGCTGTCGCACATCAAGTTGTCGGCGAACTGGATGGCCGCCGTTGGGCACGCTGGCGAGGACTCGAAGCTGTTCGACGCGGTGCGGGCGATCGCGCTCGAGCTCTGTCCTGCGCTCGGCCTGTCGATCCCGGTAGGCAAGGACTCGATGTCGATGTCGACTCGCTTCACCGACGCGGCAGGCTCCGAGCACCGGTGCGTGGCGCCGGTTTCACTGGTGGTCAGCGCCTTCGCGCAGGTGTCCGACGTGCGTCTGGCACTCACGCCGGAACTTGCGCTCGATTGCGGGGACACCTGCCTGCTGTGGATCGATCTCGGTGCCGGCAGGCGTCGCCTCGGTCATTCGATCGCGGCTGAAGCAATGCAACTGGACGGCGGCGCGGTGGCCGATCTCGACAACCCTGAACGCCTGCGTGGCCTGTTCGAGGCGACGCGGGAACTCAAGCGCGACGGCCTGGTACTTGCGCTGCACGATGTCAGCGACGGTGGCGCCGCGATCGCGGCGATCGAGATGGCGTTCGCGGCGCGCGCCGGGCTCGCGGTGGAAATCGGTGCCGAGCGGCGCGGCGACCCGGTCGGAACCTTGTTCGCGGAAGAACCCGGCGTGCTGCTGCAGGTGCGCGTCGATGACCTCGCTGCGGTGGGCGTCACTCTGGATGCGCGCGGTCTCGAGGGTCTGCACTGCGTGCTGGCGCACGTGCGTCCGGATGACCGCATACGATTCACGCGCGGCGGCGAGTTGCTCGGCGACTTCGATCGCACGGACCTGCTCGCAGCCTGGCAGGAAAACTCGCACGCCATGCAACATCTGCGCGACGATCCCGTCTGCGCCGCCGAGGAACGCGCGAGCCTCCTGGATGCCACCGATCCCGGACTCGGTGCCGTGCTCGGTTTCGATCCTGGCGAGGACATCGCGGCTCCCCACGTTTTGCGGGGCGCAAGGCCGCGCGTGGCGGTGCTGCGCGAACAGGGCGTCAACGGGCAGGTCGAGATGGCCGCGGCATTCCTGCGCGCGGGATTCGCTGCCGAAGACGTGCACATGAGCGATCTTGCGAGTGGCCGCCAGACGCTTTCGGGTTTTGCGGGTCTGGCCGCCTGCGGGGGATTCTCGTGGGGCGACGTGCTGGGCGCGGGGCGCGGTTGGGCAACCGCGATTCGCGAGCAGCCTCGCATCGCGGCGCAGTTCGCGGCGTTCTTCAACGATCCAGGCACCTTTGCGTTGGGCGTCTGCAATGGCTGCCAGATGTTCGCCGAGCTCGGAAGCCTCATCCCCGGCACCGCCCATTGGCCGCGCTTCCTGCGCAATCGATCCGAACAGTTCGAGGCCCGCCTGTCCCTGCTGGAAGTCATCGAGTCGCCCTCGATCCTGCTCAGCGGCATGGCGGGTTCGCGACTGCCGATCGCGGTCGCGCATGGAGAGGGCCGCGCGGAGTTCCGCAGCGCCGAGTCCGCCGCGCTGGCGCGCACCTGTCTGCGCTATGTCGATGGCTGCGGTGCCGCGACGGAGACCTATCCTGCCAATCCCAATGGATCTCCCCTTGGCGCCACGGGGTTTTGCAACGACGATGGGCGGGTGACCATCCTCATGCCGCATCCCGAACGGGTGTTCCGCTCGGTGCAGATGTCCTGGCGCCCGCGCGAGTGGGGCGAGGATTCACCCTGGCTGCGCATCTTCCGCAACGCCCGCGCGTGGGTGGATTGACGCCCGTGCGGACGCCCGCGACCGACTACAACACCATCGAGGTCGATGGCGTGGCCGAGGAAGTCTCGCTCAAGGCCTTCCTCCTGCTGGCGGTGCTGTGGCTTCCGCTGGCGTTTTTCCTCTGGTTCGTCCTGCGCACGGTCGCCGTGTTTCCTGTCGTGCGCATGGTCGCGGCGGTACTGACCGGCTGGATGCCCGACGTGTTCGCCGGCGCCAGCCAGAACTTTCACATGATCGATGTCGACACGCTGCTGCCGGCTCCGGGCCAGTTTGATGCCGAAGGGCGTCAGGGACTGGTGACGCTGACCTCGAACGCGCTGCAGTACGCCTACGGAATGCCGGTGCTGATCGGTCTCGTGATGGCGACGCCGATGACCTGGTCGCGGACGTTCGTGCAGCTCGCGATCGGGTTCGCGGTGCTGATACTGATGCAGGCATTCGGCGTCACCACCGAAGTGCTCAAGATCGTCGCGTTCGATACCGGCCCCGATGGGGCGGCCGCGATCGCGCGGCACGGCGTCGGCAATACCGCGATCGCCCTGGCTTACCAGTTCGGCTACCTGATCCTGCCGCCACTGACGCCGGTGCTGCTGTGGATCCTCATGAACAGGCGCTTCATCGACGCCTTGCGGTCGCCGCCTGGCGAACCGCTGGAACCGATCGGCGATCGTGGGGTCGATTCAGGCCCGCCGAACCCTTCCCGTCCCGATGATTGATCCGGCATGAACGACTCCGCGCTACTTGATGCCGCGCCTGAAATGGGGACGCTGAGTGACCTCGAGCAACGCATCTGCGCGGGACTGACCGCGCGTGGGCGGCTGCGCGAGGCCGATCTCGCCCGTGCCCGCAAGCTGTTCGCCGAAAATCCGGAGGGCGGCTTCATCGCCTTCATGACGCGACTCGGGCTGCTCTCGGAGCGGGACGCGGCGGAAGGCGTGGCCGAGGTCATGCAGCTGTCGATGGTGCCGGGCAAGGAGTTTCCCGATTCGCCGCCACCCGGCGTAAATGTCTCCACGCGGTTCCTGAAGCAGCATCACGTCGTTCCGATCGCCGAGACCGACGACGAGGTGACCCTGCTGATGGCGGATCCGCAGGATCTCTACGCGGTGGAGGCGCTGTCGCTCGCGGTGGAACGCGGCGTCGTGGTCAAGGTGGGCCTGCGTTCCGAGATCGACGATCTGATCGAACGATTCTACGGCTCCGGTCGGAGCGCGATGGGCACCATCGTCGAGAGCGTCGGCGACGAGACCGGGCGCGACGAGGACGACGTCGAGCACCTGCGCGATCTCGCGTCCGAAGCGCCGGTCATTCGCCTGGTGAACCTGGTGATCCAGCGTGCGGTGGAGGCGCGCGCGTCCGACATCCACATCGAGCCTTTCGAAGCGCGTCTCAAAGTGCGCTACCGGATCGACGGCGTGCTCGAAGAAGTGGAGTCACCGCCGGCCAATCTCACCGCCGCGGTGATCTCGCGCATCAAGATCATGGCGAAGCTCAACATCGCCGAGCGACGACTGCCGCAGGACGGCCGCATCATGCTGCGCGTGCAGGGCAAGGAACTCGACCTGCGCGTGTCGACCGTGCCGACGGCGCATGGGGAATCGGTGGTCATGCGTATCCTCGATCGCGAGACGATCGTGTTCGACTTCAAGAAGCTCGGCTTCACCGACCAGTTCCTGCCGCAGTTCATCAAGGTGCTCGAACAACCGCACGGCATCCTGCTGGTCACGGGTCCCACCGGCTCCGGCAAGACCACCACGCTCTACACCGCCCTGTCGCAGCTCAACACGCCCGATGTCAAGATCATCACCGTCGAGGATCCCGTCGAGTACCAGCTCGAAGGCGTCAACCAGATCCAGGCCAAGCCTTCGATCGGCCTGGATTTCTCGCACGCGCTGCGCTCGATCGTGCGCCAGGACCCGGACATCATCATGATCGGCGAGATGCGCGATCTCGAGACCGCGCGCATCGCGATCCAGTCGGCGCTCACGGGACACCTCGTGCTCTCGACGCTGCATACCAACAACGCCGCGGGCGGCATCACGCGCATGCTCGACATGGGCGTCGAGGACTACATGCTGACCTCGACCGTCAACGGCATCCTCGCCCAGCGTCTCGTACGCATGCTCGAACCCACCCACGCGGAGAAGTACGAACCGCTGCCGGAGGTGATCGAGGAATTCGGTCTCCGCCGCTTCCAGCCCGAAGGCCCGATCCATCTGTACCGCCCGAAGCCCTCGCCGCTGACGCCGACGGGCTACCTCGGTCGCACCACGATCCTCGAGTTCCTGGTCATGAACGACGCCATGCGCAGGCTGGTGATGCAGCACGCGGGAATGGGCGAACTCGAGAACGCGGCGCGCGAACAGGGGATGCGAACCATGTACGAGGACGGGCTGGTCAAGGCGTTGGCGGGCGTCACCACCATCGAGGAAGTCCTGCGCGTGACGCAGGACAGCTGATGCGCAGTACCAGGCGGATAGCTCGGAAACCCTCCGGTTCTGCAAGGCTCGTGCGGGAGCGGCTCCAGCCCCGACTCGCAGCGGCGTGGCGTCCCCAGGTCGCAGCTGGGGCCGCTCCCACAGTCAGGCACGTCGGCGATGCGAGTCGCGTCGCTCCTGAAAACGCAGGCTTCGAGCGGGCGCGCTGATCCCATGCCGTCTTTCCGCTACAAGGCCGTCACACCCGCGGGCGAGACCATCGAAGGCATGATGGACGCGGCCTCCGAGCGCGAGGTGATCGGCAAACTGCAGGATGCCGGCAACCTGCCGCTCGAGGCGCGCGAGACCGCGACCTCGGCCAGCGGCGGGATCGGCGGAATCCTGCGCCGGCCCGACATGGGCGCCGGTGAGATCCAGCGTTTCACCCTGCAGCTGTCGACCCTGCTGCGCGCGGGTCAGCCGCTGGATC
Source organism: Lysobacterales bacterium (assembly GCA_041745755.1). GTDB lineage: Bacteria > Pseudomonadota > Gammaproteobacteria > Xanthomonadales > Ahniellaceae > JBBQNY01. Next base: position 6,953 of record JBGTIG010000067.1, on the reverse strand, counting down.
GCGCGCTGCAGATCCTGATCGATCTCCCGGATTCGGAACGCAGCCGCAAACTGGTCGAGCGCGTGCGCGAGTCCGTGCGCGGAGGAACGCCGCTCTCTACGGCACTCGAGCAGCAGCTGGGCGTGTTTTCCCGTCTCTACATCAACATGGTGCGCGCGGGGGAAGTCTCCGGCACCTTGACCGATACGCTGCGCAGGCTCGCGGAATACCTCGAACGCAGCAAGTCGCTGCGTGACAGCGTCATCAGCGCGATGATCTACCCCGCGATCCTCGTGGTGCTGGTCATCGGGGCGCTCGTGCTGCTGCTGGTGTTCGTCGTGCCGCAGTTCGTGCCGATCTTCGAGGACTCCGGTCAGGAACTCCCGTTGCCGACCAGGGTCATCCTGAGTGCGGGCAATTTTCTCTCGAACTGGTGGTGGGTCATCGTCGCGGGCGTCGCCGCCGCGATCTGGTGGTGGCGCCGGCGCCTGGCGAGCGCGGAAGGCCGGTTCGCGTGGGATGCGCGGCTGCTGAAGACGCGCATGGTCGGCGACCTGATCGGCAAGATCGAGGTGGCCCGGCTGGCGCGCACGCTCGGCACGCTCGTCAACAATGGGGTGCCGCTGCTGACGGCGCTGTCGATCTCGCGCAACGTGCTCGGAAACCGGGTTCTGGCTGCGGCGCTCGAACACGCGACGGAAAGGGTGAAAACCGGCGATGGACTGGCGCATGCGCTGACCGCCGAGCAGACTTTTCCGCGCCTCGCACTGCAGATGGTCGGTGTGGGCGAGGAATCCGGGGATCTCGGCAGCATGTTGCTGCAGGTTGCCGATACGTACGATACGGAAGTGAGAACCACCATCGACCGCCTGCTGGCGGCGCTGGTACCGGCCGTCACGATCGTCATGGCACTCGCGGTTGCGGGCATCATGCTGGCGATCATGCTGCCGATAATGGACATGAGCCAGGCCATCGAATGAGGATCGAATGAACATCCAGAAATCAAATCACGGAATGCGCCGAGGCAACGTCATGCCCACCCCGCGCGCGGGGGCGCGCGGCTTCAGCCTGATCGAGATACTGATCGTGATGGCCCTCATCGCGGTGGTCGGCGGCATGGTCGCGCGCAACGTCGCGGGTGGACGCCAGAAGGGCCTCTACAACGCCGCCAGGACGCAAGTGCAGCAGGTGTCGGGCAAGATCGAGGAATACGCGCTCGACGTCGGCAGCCCGCCCGAGACCATCGACGCCCTGCTGACGGCGCCGAGCGATGCTTCCAACTGGAACGGCCCCTACGTCAAGGCCAAGGATCTCAAGGATCCGTGGGGTTCGCCGTGGCAATACCGCGCGCCAGGCGAACACGACAACGAGTACGACCTCTGGTCCTTTGGCGCCGACAAGAAGGAAGGTGGCGAGAAGTTCAACAAAGACATCGGCAACTGGGAATAGGCCATGGGCGGCCGCGCGCATCGGTTGCAAGGCGCGGCACCGCGGCGCTCGTGGCCACGCGCCCGTGGCGATCGACAGGCGGCCGTTGGCTTCACGCTGATCGAGGTGCTGCTGGTGATGACGCTGATCGCTATCGCGGTCACTACGGTGTCGGTATCGATCGCGCGCAGTCTCGGCGGTGCCGAGGTGCGGGCGGCTGGACGCGACATGGTCGCGGCGCTCCGCCATGCGCGGGGACAGGCGATCGTCAAACGCCGGGAGCAGTTGGTCGAGTTCGATGTGGAAGGTTTGAGCTACCAGGTCCCGGGTCGCGCGGCCGTGGCTCTTCCGGAGGAATTCGAGATGCGCCTGGTCACTGCTGCGCGCGAGCAGACCGGCGAAGGGCGGGGCGCGATCCGGTTCTTTCCCGACGGCTCGTCGGGGGGCGGCGTGGTCCGCCTGATCCTCGATCGCCGCGAATGGCAGGTCGAGGTCGCCTGGCTCACCGGGGAAGTGAGACTGCGTGAGGTGGAGACGTGACGCGGCTTCCGGTACGCAGGCGTTGCGGCGCCCCCTCGAACGCGCGCGGATTCTCGCTGCTCGAGCTGATCGTCGCGTTCGTCGTATTCGCACTTGCATTCGGCCTGCTCATGCAGATCGCGTCCGGTTCGCTCCGCAACGCCCGCCGTGCCGCCCACTACACGCAGGCAGCGCTGCTCGCGCAATCCAAAATCGACGAACTGGGAGTCGGCGAGGCGTTGGAGGAAGTCAGCGACTCCGGCCGGTTCGATGATCGTTACGGATGGCGCCTCGAGATCCGGAAACTCGAGCCACCGCCGGCGCCCACCGGAAACCTCGAAGAGATGCCGTTCGACCTCATGCGCGTCGAACTCGTCGTCGAGTGGCGCGACGGCCAGAAGTCACGCGACGCGCGCTTCGTCACGCAGCGCATCCAGCAGAAGGTCGGTTGACGTGTGCCGTTTTCCGCGCACGGCCGCTGCCCGCGTCCAGCAGGGTTTTTCCCTGGTCGAAATCCTGCTTGCACTGGTGCTGCTCGCGTTGCTCATGACCACGGCCTATTCCGGATTTCGTGCGTCCAATCGCGCGGTGGTGCGCGGAGAATCCGCGATCGACGCCACCAACAAGGTGCGCGTGACGCAACAACTCCTGCGCCGGCAGATCGGGCAGGCGCTGACCCTCGCCTATGATCAGGATCCGGGCACCAGCACGCCCGTCCTCATCGAAGGCGAGTCCGATGCACTCACCTACGTCTCGGCCTTGCCGGGCTACCTCGGCCAGGGGGGCGCGTACGTGCAACGCATCGCGCTGGAGAATGCGGGGCAGGGCGCAGGTCGACAGCTGGTGTTCCGCCACGCGTTGCTCAACGGTTTCGATCCCACCGAAGCCGAGCCGTTCGAGGACCGCCCGGTGGTTCTGCTCGAAGACATCGACGAGATCCGGATCGAGTATCGCGGCCTCGACGACACCGGCGAGCTCGATGACTGGAAGGATGAATGGGACCACCGCGATCGACTGCCGTTGCTGGTGCGCCTGGAAATCGACTTCGCCGACGCTTCGAAATTGCGTTGGCCCACACTGCTCGTCCCGGTGCAGCTCGGAGGCGATGCGGTCGTCGGCGGCGCCGCGCTCGGTCCCGGGGCTCTGAGCAGCGTACCCCCGCCACCGCCGCCATCCTCTCCATGAAGCCACGGCCAAGGCAGACGGGCGGCCGGACGCCGGCACCCTGCATCGCGAATGGAATACCGCGCTCACCTCGCAACCGGGGAGCTGCACTGCTGCTGGTGCTCTGGATCACCGCACTGCTGGCGGTGATCCTCGGCAGTTTCGCCGTGTCAGCGCGCACCGAACTCCTGCAGTCGCGCAATCTCTTCGACACCATCCGTGCGCGGCTCGCCGCCGAGGCGGGTGTCGCCCGCGCGGTCTACGAGCTGAATCGGCAGGATCCCATGACCAAGTGGCTGCCCGATGGCCGCACCTACCAGGTCGAGTTCGAAGGCAACACCCTCGAGATAGCAATCGACGACGAGTCGGGCAAGGTCGACATCAATGCGGCCGATGCGACAACGCTGCAACAGATGTTCCAGCTCGCGGGTTCGGACGAGGAGTCGGCCCGCAGACTCGCTGCGGCCATCATCGACTGGCGCGATCCGGATGATCTTGCGCAGGCCGAGGGTGCCGAGGACGCGGACTACGAAGCTGCGGGCCTGGCGTACGGATCGGCGGACTATCCGTTCCGTCTGGCCGCCGAGCTGCAACAGGTGCTGGGAATGGACTACGAGCTGTACCGGAAAGTGGCGGACTGGATCACGGTCTACGGCAACAACGGGCGCCCCAACCCGGCGTTCGCGCCCGCGGCCCTGTTGCCGCTGTTCGCCGGCGTGACGCCCGAACTCGCCGAGCAGCTCGTGGGGCAGCGTCGAGCCCTCGAAGGCGCTGCCGCGCGGGCCGTGCCCATCGTGCTGCCGGACGGAACGTCGATGAACCTGGTCGGCGGCAGCAACACCTATACTGTGCGGTCGCGTGCGGCATTGCCCAACGGCACCGAAGCCGCGATCGAAGTCACTTTGCGCACGGCAGGCGGCCCCGGCGGTCGCGCCTACAGCGTCCTGCGCTGGCGCGAAGCGCAGGCGGGCCCATGAACGGAGCGCCCCACCCGGTGCAGATGCAGTTGCAGCGACAATGGCAGAGCGTACGCCGACGGTACGCGGCGAGTGGAGTGCGGCGTTTCTTCGACTGGTGGTGGGGCGAACTCGGCCCGCTCATGCCCGGAATCTGGCGCCGCGCTTTTGCGGATCGACGGCGCACGGTACTGCTGTCGCCGACGGCAACGGGACTGCATGTCCAGGCGCTGGGGCCGGCGGCGCCGGAACCCTTCGAGATCCAGGCGGACGCCGATGAGCGTGCATGGGCCTCCATCGAGGAACTGCTCGGCAGTTTCGAGGAGCGCCCGCTGGTGGTGCTGGCGTTGTCGCCCCGCGGTTCGCTTCGACGCAGCTTGAGCCTGCCGGCCGCCGCTGCCGACAATCTCCACCAGGTGCTCGGATTCGAGATGGATCGGCAGACGCCGTTTCGGGCCGAACAGGTCTACTACGACGCGCACATCGTTCGTGGCGCTGCCGATGCGCGTACGCTCAACGTGGATCTGCTGGTATTGCCGCGCGCCAACATGGACGGTGAACTGGCTCGCTTTGGCGACCGCCTGCCTGCCCTCGGCGCAGTCGACGTGCAGGGCGCGGAAGGGCCGGGAACCCGCGCGGGATTCAATCTGCTCCCCGAGGAACGCCGCGCGGGCCGCGATCGCCGCATGCTCTGGCTGTCGATCGCCGCCGCGGCGCTCGTCGCGATCCTGCTGGGGGCAGTGATGGCGCAGTCGGTGGTCAATCGGGAGGAGGCCCTGGCGGCCTTGCGGCAAGCCGCGGAACGTTCGCGACTGGAGGCGCGGAGCGTCGGCGACCTCAGGCGCAACCTCGTCGACGCGGTCGCGGCAGCACGTTTCATCGACGAGGCACGTGCGCAGCGACCCGTCATCGTCGACGTGCTGCTCGATGTCACCCGGCGTCTACCCGACGAGGCTTCCCTGCAGCGCTTCGGGCTCAGCAACGGCGAGTACACCTTCAACGGTCTGAGCACCCGCGCCAGCGGTCTCATCGCCGTACTCAAGCCTTCGAAACACCTGGTGGCTCCGCAGGTCCAGGGCTCCATCACTCCGGATGTACGTACGGGCAAGGAGATGTTCACCATCACCGCCAAGTCGCCGCTGCGCGCTGCGGCGGATCGTCGCGAGGAAGCGGAACAGGAAGCCGAACGCCCGGGTCGCGGGCAGCGCGAGGGGCGCAACTGACATGGCGCGAATGAGCGTGCTGCCGAGCGCCGAACGCGCACGTCCCACCGCGATCATGCTGACCGTGATCGCGTTGGCGCTGGCGTATTTCCTGGGCATCCACTGGTGGTTCACCGCGCCGCATCTTGCGATCTCGGAGGAAATGGGCGAGCTGCGCGAAGCGGAAGCCGGCTATCGCCGCAAGTCCGCGGCCCGTCCAGCCATCGAAAAGCAGCTTTCCAGGGTACGTGCTGCGGAAGCCGCGAGCGCGGCATTCCTGCCGGAACCCGACTTCGACGCGGCGGCGGCGGGACTCGCGCAGAAGGTCGACCAGACCGTCGCGGAATTTGCGCGCAGCGCACAGACCTGCCAGGTACTCGGCAAGACCCCGATGCGTGGCACCGAGCAGGAAACCTTCGACCGCGTGGTACAGGTCGTTCGGCTGCGTTGCAGTCTCGAGGAACTGGTTCCCATCCTGCATCGGCTGGAAAGCGGTCAACCCACGCTGTTCGTCGACGAAATCCAGATCGCGCGCTGGGCGGGCTATCGCGATCCGCAGACCGGCAAGCCCCTCAGCACGCTGGACGTGCGCTTCAACGTGTACGGGTACCTGCGCACCAAGCCGGAAAGCAGCACCGACGGACGCAGCCGCACGTGACGCGCGCGCAGAAAATGCTGGCGGGTCTCGGCACCGTGGCGCTCCTTCTCACGGCGCTCCTGATCGCGCAGAAGTTCGGGTTCGGCGATGGCTTCCGGCTCGCACCGGTTGCCGTCGACAAGCGGGAAAAGCTGCCGAGCCTGCCCGCTGCGCGCAGCAGTACTGCGCTCAAGCCGCTCGCGAGCTACGAGGCAATGCTCGAACGCCCCGTGTTCAACGAGGATCGCAAGCCGACGCCCATCGAGGAAACTTCCACCGAAGCGGCGCCTGCGAGCGTCGCCGCCCTGGATGCGCAGCTGACTGGCGTGATCCTGATGCCGAAGCTCAGCCTCGCCATGATCCGGGAAAACGCGACCGGCAAGGCCATGCGGGTTCGTCTGGGCAAGGAGCTCGATGGTGCGCTGGCAGGCTGGAAGCTGATCGAGCTCGAACCGCGAAAGGCCGTGTTCGAAGCGGAAGGCCAGGGCAGGCAGGAACTTGACCTCGCGATCGACAGCGCCGGCGCGCCTGCGCAGTCGCCTCCCGCGATGGTCAACAACGGCAATGCGCAGAACCCGATGATGGGACGCGCGACGCCCGCGCCGCCTCCCAACGCCGGAGCGGCGCCGCCGAACGTGCCACCTCCGCTGCCCCACCAGGTGGCGCAGGCATCCGGCGCCGGCGCCGCGAAAGTGGAACCGGCGGAGGGATCCGCTGTCGAACCCGAGCAACCGGAAGTTGCCGAGTCGATCCGTCGTCGCATCGAGGAGCGGCGTCGCCAGTTGCGGGAAGAAGCCGCGCGCATGATGCAACAGCCGCAGCAGTGACCGCCTCGCAGGACGCCATCGCCCAGCCACCAGGACTCCACGGGCATGTCCGCTCCGGCCATGCATGCGATCCTGTTTCCGTCAGCCAAGGGATTTCCATGATCGCAGCGGCACTCCATTCCAGGCATCGCTCGGGCACCGGTGTCGCGCGCGTCGTGCTGTTCGCGGCGATCGCCGTGCTGACAGGCTGCAGCAATGCGCCGATCCGGCTCGCGTCCGAGCCCGGCCGCGTCGCGGCTGT
>JBGTIG010000066.1:0-4990 GCA_041745755.1 Lysobacterales bacterium | reverse complement strand
CCGTTGCTCCTCGCGGGCACGTGCCTCGCGGTCGACATTCCCGCTGACTCCAAGGTGCTGGCCCGTCGCGGCGGAGCCGAGATCACCGAAGCAGAAGTCGATGCGCGCATGCTCGAGATCCCGGAGCAGCAACGCGCGGGCTTCATCGACAGTGCGGAACGCATCGACACCCTGCTCAACCAGATGTTGCTCGTCGAACAGATGGCCGTAGAGGCGCGCAAGCTCAAGCTCGACGAGACGGACGAGTTCCGCCTGTCAAGGGAGCTCGCCGAGCAGCGTCAACTCGCACACGCCTATCAGCAACACCTTTTTTCGAAAGCGCCCGAATTCAACGCCGCGGCGCTGGCGCAGGAATCCTACGCCGCGTCTCCAGACCAGTTCGTGATCGGGGACTCGGTGGACGTTCGCCACATCCTGATCAAGACCGATTGCCGTTCCCCTGCTGCTGCGAAGGAGATCGCGGAAAAACTGCGCGAGCGCGCCCTGAAGGGCGAGCCGGTCTCGGAGCTGGCGCGCAAATACTCCGAAGACGACGCCTCTGCCGCGGAGGGTGGACTCTACGAGCAGGTCGCACGCGGCAAGATGGTCAAGGCGTTCGAGGATGCGGCATTCGCGATGCGCACCGAGGGTGAGCTTTCGGGTGTCGTAGAGACGCCCTATGGTTACCACGTGATCGAGATGGTGAAATACCGGCCAGGTCGGCAGGCGTCGTATGCAGAAATCCGCGAGCGCCTCGAGGCCCAGCTGCTGCAGCGGCACCGCGCCCGTTACCTCACCAACACCACGGACCGCCTGTTGAATATGCCGCTGGACGCCAACCCTTCAGGCCTGAAAGCGCTGAGAGAGCGTTACGGCAACACACCACCGGAGCTCGCCCCGGACGTTCCCGCTCCTGCGCAAAAGCCCAGGACTTCTGGCAAGGAGTCCGGGCGGTAGAAACGCCCGTCGCGGGTTGGCGCCGGCCTGCCCGGCGTATAGGCTGCATCGTCGACCGACGGGAACTGCGATTCGTGGGGGGTGGGACTTCGTGCACGAGTGAGAACTGGTGGTGACGGCGCGCGATCTCGCGTTGCTCCGGCACTTCACCGTGCGGGCACTGCGCGCGCGCTTCGAAGGCACCTTCCTCGGGTCGGCGTGGGCGGTACTGCAGCCGCTGGTGATGCTCGGCGTCTACAGCCTCATGTTCGTCACGGTACTGAAGGCGCGCCTGCCGCCAGCGATCGATCTCGCGTTCGTGCCGTTCCTGGCGGTCGGGCTGTGGCCGTGGACCGCGTTCTCCGAAAGCCTGGTGCAAGGGAGCCTGGCGATCCAGGACAACGCGGCGCTCCTGTCGAAGGTGGCCCTGCCGCGTGCGGTGCTGGTGCTGTCACGCGTCGTGGCCGCGTTCGCGCTGCATGTGCTCGGGTTCGCGTTGATTCTCGCCGCGATCGCGGCCTTCGGACACCCAATACGCCCAGGGGGATTGCCGATCGCGATCGGCGTGCTGGGTTTGCTCGCGATTGCCGCGGCGGGTCTCGCCCTCGCACTCGCCGCGATCCAGGTGTTCCTGCGGGACGTGGCGCAGGTCATCGCTCAGCTGCTCACCGCGTGGTTCTTCCTGACGCCCATCTTCTACCCTCGCGAGATGCTGTCGCCGAGGTTGCAGCCGTGGCTCGACGCCAATCCCATCACGGCGTTCGTGGAAGCGATCCGCTGGAGCCTGTTCGGCGTGGGTCAACCGGGTGTGGGCTGGTGGGCGCTGCTGTGGTTTCCGCCGCTGGCACTCGCGCTCGGCATTTTCGTGTTCAGGCGACTGTCGCGGCACTTCGAGGACTTTCTGTGAGCAATCACGCGATCGAGGTCCAGGCCCCGCCGACTGCTGCCATCGCCGCGGCCGCCTTGCGGCCACTGGTGCGACTTGCCGGAATCGGCAAGGACTATCCGCAGGTCGTGCGTTCTTCGGATCGATTGCGCGCGATGGCGCGCCTGTTGCGTGGCGTGCCGCACCACAATCCCATCACGGTGCTGGACGGCGTGTCGATCGAGATCCATCCCGGCGAGTCATTGGCCGTTATCGGAGAGAACGGCGCAGGCAAGTCGACACTGCTGAAGATTCTGAGCGGCGTGCTGGCACCGACGCGCGGCACGCTCGAAGTGCACGCTTCCGTCGGTGCGCTGCTGGAGCTCGGCGCGGGATTCAATCCGGAACTCAGTGGTCGCGACAACGTGGTGATGGCGGGCACGCTCATGGGTTTCGACCGGCGCGAACTCGAGGGCCGGATGGCGGAAATCATCGAGTTCGCCGACATCGGCCGCTGGATCGAGGAACCGGTCAAGCACTATTCGAGCGGCATGGTCGTCAGACTCGGTTTCGCGCTGGTCGCCGCCCGGCGTCCGCAACTCCTGATTACCGACGAGGTGCTGGCGGTCGGCGACGAGGCATTCCAGCGCAAATGCGTCCGCTGGATCGAGGAGTACCTCGATGGCGGCGGTACCCTCATGCTGGTCTCGCACAGCATGTTCCATGTGCAGAAACTCTGCCGCAGCGCACTCTGGATCGATCATGGACGACCGCGGGCCTACGGCGATGTGCACGAGGTGACTCAGGCCTACCTCGCCTTTCAGGAGCGTCGCATCGCGGCGCAGGAGAAGTCGGCGGCGGTGCCGTCCGCGGGACTCGAGTTCGAGGTGACGGAGCTGGCACTGAACGGTCACACCCTCGAAACCGCGCTTGCGATCGATGCCGGCAGCGCGCTCGAGTTCCGCATCGACATCCGTTCGCGTGACGGCAGGATTCCGGAAGTCGCCGTCGGCATCGTGCGCGCTGACGGCACCCCGGTCTACGGCCTCACCAGCGCGATGGAAGGCGCGCGGCCGCAAGGGCAGGGTGAGGGTCTCTGGCGCTTCCGCGTGAGGTTCGAGGCGTTGCCGCTGCTCCCGGGGGGGTACACCGCACGCGCGCATGCGATGGATTCCGAGGAGCTGCGGCTGTTCGACACCGTGGAGCGGGGATTTTCCGTGCGCGGTGTATCGCGGGAACTCGGCATCGTACGGCTCGATCACTCCTGGCTGGTCGATGGATAGAGACTCGCCGATGGCAGGACAGCTGCCGTTGCCGACCGTGATCCTGCCGGTCTACAACGGTGCGGACGTGCTGCCCGCCTGCTTCGACAGCCTGCTTCGGACTCTGCCTGACCGGGCGTCCGTGAAGGTGATCGACGATGCCTCGCCGGAGGCGGCGATCGCACCCTTGATCGAAGGCTTCGCGCGCAACGCGCGTTTCGAAGTCGTCATGCATCGAAATCCCGTGAACCTGGGATTCGTCGCCACCGTCGACAGCGCGATGACGGAATCGAGCGGGGATGTCGTGCTCCTCAACAGCGATACCGTGACGACGCAGGGTTGGCTCGAGGCTCTGGCACGCTGCGCCGCCAGCGACCGCACGATCGCGACGGCGACGCCCTGGTCCAACAACGCGGAAATCTGCTCGTGGCCCGAGATCTGCCGCGCGGCCGCGATCCCTGCGGACGTCGAGCGCGTCGCCTCCGCGGTCAGGCGGGCGGCGACGTGCCGGTATCCTGAGCTTCCGACCGGCGTGGGGTTCTGCATGTACATCCGTCGCACCGCGATCGATGCCATCGGTGCGTTCGACGCGACAACGTTCGGGCGCGGCTACGGCGAGGAGAACGACTTCTGCTGCCGCGCCCGGGCGCACGGTTGGCGCAACGTGCTGTGCGACGACGCCTACGTGGCGCATGTCGGCCACGCGAGCTTTGCTGATACGGATCTCGCCCCCGGCGGCATCAACCAGCAGCGTCTCGAAGCCCGCTACCCGAGCTACGCCCGCCGCGTGGCTGAATTCATCGAAGCCGATCCCCTCGCAGAGCTTCGCGCGGCAATAGCGCGCGAAATCGAGCGTTCGGCATCGGGCCCATTTCGGGACCCCGACGCGGATGCGGGAGCCGGCTCTGGTTCGCCGCGTACGCGACCCCTCGGTGCGGTGGCATGAGCGGACCCCTCGAGTTCACCGGCGAACGCTTCACACCGGAATGCGTACGCGAAATCTGGTACGAGCACTTTCATCGTTACGCCTTCGCGTGGGCGCACGCCCGCGGGCGCCGCGTGCTCGACGCGGCCTGCGGAGAGGGATATGGCGCGGCGTTGCTTGCAGGCGTCGCCGCATCGGTACTCGGCGTCGACCTCGATGAGGCGGCCGCCGGACACGCACGCGAGCGTTATGCCGATCGCGGCAACCTCCGGTTCGAGTTGCACGACGTGACCCTGCTCGACGCGCTTCCCGACGCGTCGTTCGACCTCATCGTGAGCTTCGAGACGCTCGAACATGTCGAGGCGCAGGATCGCATGCTGCGGGGCTTCAGACGCCTGCTCGCGCCGGGCGGCGTGTTGCTGGTGTCGTCTCCCGACAAGGCGAACTACAGCGACGCCGGCGGTCACGTCAATCCCTTCCACGTTCGGGAACTTTACCGAGACGAGTTCGAGGCGCTGCTCGGTGCGCATTTTCCGGCGCGCCTGCTCTACGCGCAGAAGCTGCTGTTCCAGGGAGCCCTCTGGCGCGTCGATGGAACCTGCGACCGCTTCGCCGCATCGATGCTGGACGCGGAAGATCCGCGCCCCGGCGAGGGACTCGGCTACGCGGCGATGTACTACCTCGCCGCGTGCGCCGAGGACCAGGCGGCGATCGATGCGCTCGCGTTGCCGGATGTGCATCTGTTCGGCGATCGCGCGGAATCGGTGTACGCGCACTACAACCAGGAGATCGCACGCATCATCGAGGCGGGTCATCTGCTGGCGGCAAGAGAGGCCCGCATCCATGCCCTCGAACGCGAGTGCGAAGCGTTGCGCGCGGAGCTGGCCCGGGCCGCGGCTGTCCCGGGTCCTGGCCCAGGAAATCCCGACGCCGTCGACCCACCGCGACGCGAAGACGCGAAGTCGCAGGGGGAAAGCGCGCCGTCGCGCGGCGGATGGCCGTGGTCACGGCGGCGATAGCCGG
>JBGTIG010000065.1:0-2417 GCA_041745755.1 Lysobacterales bacterium | reverse complement strand
CGCCGGGGTCGGGAGCAGTCCGACCTCGGCATCAGCGGATCACTGGCTGGGCTCCTGTCGCTGGCGGGTATCGCGCGCCCCGCCAGCGGACCTGCGCCGCGCGTCGATGTCACCGGCGATGCGCAGCTCGCTCGGGAGCTGGAGGCGCTGGTTCGGGGCGCATCTCCTGATCTCGAGGCGGCGTTGGCGGCACAGTTTGGCAATACGGCAGGCCCGTTGATCGCGCGCTCCGTCCTCGGCGCGTGGCACTGGATGCGAGCCTCCGTTTCGAGTTTCCAGGAGGACGTGGCGGAATATCTCGTCGAGGAGACCGGCGACGTGGTGGGCGAGGTGGAACTCGACGCGTTCAACCGCGACGTCGACGCGCTCCGCGACCGCGTCGAGCGACTCGAGCAGCGGGTTGCGCGCGTCAAGCGCGTGGGTACCTCGTGATGCCGCAGATGCGCGACATCCCCGCTCTCCTGGGAGTATCCGCCCCGCCTCTGGCGGCGCGCTGTCGCGCAGCAAACTGGGTCGCGATCGACTTGCGCGGCGTTGCAGCCCCCTCTCCCCTCGGGAGAGGGTTGGGGAGAGGGTACGAACCGCGCGATTTCCGATGGCGCCTGATTTCCGATTCGCATCCGGCGGGTTCGTACCCTCACCCGTCGCTGCGCGCCACCCTCTCCCGAGGGGAGAGGGGAATAGCGCCGCCCCGCGACTACGGCCGTCCTTGTTTGATGAGAGCGACCGTAGTCCCGATGCGATCACGGGATGCGACGGGTGTCGCTCCCACACGAGTCTCGAACGACCCATCGCAGGACGCATCGCGATGAAGTCCGCACTGCGCGCGTGGCGCATCGGGCGCGTGGCTTTGCGCTACCGACTCGACGACCTGCTGTCCGGAACGGCGGTAGAGCCGTGGCTGGTCGTGGCGCGCCCCTTCGTGCCGCGCGCGTCGAAGGAGATTGCCGCGCTCCCCCGCGGCGCGCGACTGCGGCTCGCGCTGCAGGAGCTCGGCCCGATTTTCGTCAAGTTCGGTCAGATCCTCTCGACCCGACGCGACCTGGTTCCCTCCGACATCGCCATCGAACTCGCGCAATTGCAGGATCGCGTCGCGCCCTTCGAGGGCGAGCTTGCCCGCGCGCAGATCGAGCGCGCGCTGGGACGCAGCATCGATGAAGCGTTCGCAGAGTTCGAAACCCAGGCGCTGGCCTCGGCCTCCGTGGCGCAAGTGCATGCGGCGCGTTTGCACGACGGCCGCGAGGTGGTGGTCAAGGTGCTGCGGCCGGACGTCGAGCGGCAGATCGAGGCCGACGTGGCGTTGCTCAAGCGCGTGGCCGGCGTCGTCGATCGTGCGCATCCGGCGGCCGACAAGGTGCGTCCGCGCGAGATCGTGGCGGAGATCGAATCGACGCTCGCGGCCGAAATGGACCTGCAACGGGAAGGTGCGAACGCGTCCGTGCTGCGCCGGTTCTGGCACGAGTCCGACGATCTCTACGTTCCCGAAGTCATCTGGAGCCACACGGGGGAGCGCGTGCTGACGCTCGAGCGCGTGCGCGGCATTCCGTCGGACGACATCGAGGCGCTCGACGCCGCCGGCATCGATCGTGCAGCGCTCGCCGCCAAGGGCGTCCGCGTGTTCTACACGCAGGTATTCCGCGACAACTTTTTCCATGCCGACGCGCACGCCGGCAACATCTGGGTCGACATGGACCCCGCGCGCCGCGACAACCCGCGCTTCATCGCGCTCGACTTCGGCATCATGGGCCAGCTCTCGAGCGAGGATCAGTACTACCTCGCCGAGAACTTCATGGCGATTTTCAACCGCGACTATCGACGCATCGCGGAGCTCCACGTCGAAGCCGGATGGATGCCGTCGCACGTGCGCATCGATGAACTCGAGGCCGCGGCACGCGCGGTGAGCGAGCCGTATCTCACCAGGCCCTTGTCGGAGATCTCGCTGGCCGAGGTCCTCATCAAGCTGTTCCGAACGGCGCAGCGCTACGAACTGACGCTGCAGCCGCAGTTGATCCTGTTGCAGAAAACGCTGCTCAACATCGAAGGCGTGGGGCGCCTGCTCGATCCGAAGCTCGACATCTGGGCGGTGGCTCGCCCGGTGCTGGAGACGATCCTCATCGAGCGTTACAGCCCGCAGCGTCTTGCGGCCGAATTCCGCAAGAGATTGCCGGAATTCATCACGCATGCGCCCGACATGCCCCGGCTGCTGCATTCCTGGCTCACGCAGCAGGTCCAGGGCGAGCACACCATGCAGATGCGCTCGCGCGACATCGATGCGCTGGTGCGCACCGCGCGCGACGGGCAGCGCAAGACCGTCTATGCGATCGTCGGTGCCGCGCTGCTCATCGCGGCGACCGTGTTGTTCGCGTTTCCCGTCGCCGGGCCCACTCTGTTCGGCCTGCCGTTGCCGGCGTGGCTGG
>JBGTIG010000064.1:0-8458 GCA_041745755.1 Lysobacterales bacterium | reverse complement strand
ACGGGTCTGACGCTCGTGCTGAGCGATCAGGGCGCGACGGGCGCCGGAGGCGCGCAAACCGTCAATGCGAACGTGCCGGTTGTCGCGCGCGACCTTTTCGCAAGCGGTTTCGAATAGCGCCACGCGGGCGCGGACGCAACGTGTCCTCGGCCCCGTTCGTGCAACTCGAGCGGCAATCGGGAGCCTGCGATCCGTGACGCAGCTCGCAAAATCCCCAATCGGCGTGGCGAAACTGCGTGGTGCGTCTCCGCGCGCGATGCGGCGCTTACTCGCGGAAGCTACGCTGGGTCTCCGTCCCCATTCTCCGCAGCGACCGACGCGCATGAAGCTGTTTCTCGCACTCGTCTCGACCCTCCTGATGTCGGCTGTCGGAGCGGCACCGCCGCCCCTGCCCATCGACCCGGCCACGCTGCCGGCGACCGCCGACTCCAGCCCGCGCGCTGCCCGCGCCGACGGCGGCGACTCCACCTGGCAGCTGACTGCATTCGACGTGTACGCGGAGGGGGCCACGACGGTCCGCGTCGATGCAGGCTTCCGGTCGCAGCTTCCCCCCTCCACGCTGCGCTTCCTGCGAATGCGCGAGCGTTCCGGCGAGTGGCTCGGCGTGCTGGTGCTCGATGCGGAGGGCGCGTTCGTCGCCGCCACGGTATTCGGGGAGCGCGACATCCATCGGGGAGAGGTGGCGAGGACTTCGCAAGGCACGGAAGTGCGCTTCGCGCCACTCGAAGATTCTATGCCGCCGGGCCTCGGGCTCGTTTCGCGCTGCGATACGGTAAAGGGCTTCTCGCCGTCGCAGTTGCCGTCGCTCGCACCGCCTGGTGCGCGCGCCAACGAAAGCGCGGCCGGAGCGCTGGTACAGGCACGTCTGGCCATCGACACCGACAACGAATTCATGCAGGAGAAGTTCGCCAACGACACTAACGCTGCGAGCAACTACGTGGCGCAGCTGGTGGCGTTGATGACGGTGATCTACGAACGCGATCTCGGCGTGCGGCTTGCCATCGGCACGAGCATCCTGCGCACGGACCCCGACCCGTACACCACCAGCGGCAGCAGCACGCCCGCGCAGCTCAACGAGTTCGGCGAGTACTGGCGGGTCAACCAGGGGGGCGTGGCACGTGCGTTCGCGCTGCAGCTCTCGGGCAAGGCCGCGTCCGCCTTCCAGGCATCGGGCATTGCCTGGTTGCTCACGTCCGGAAACTACTGCACGGCCACCGGGCAGGTTTCCGGTCCGAATACCTTCGGCCATTTCAGCGTCAACCAGGTGTTCACGTTCGGCGGCTCGACGGCGGCCAATGACGTCAGCCTCGTGGCCCACGAGCTCGGACACAATTTCGGCGCCAATCACACGCACTGCACGGACACGTTGCCCGCAGCGGGTCTGCAACCGATCGATATGTGCTTCAACAACGAAGCGGGCTGCTATTCGGGGGCGGTTTCCTGTCCCGTCGAAACCGGCAATCGCGGGACCTTGATGAGCTACTGTCACTTCGGCGCACCGAGCGGCGCGGCGTGCGGCTCCGTGCGCCAGGAGTTCCACCCGTTTCACATCACGCAGCTGTCGGCGCGTGTGTTGACCAACACGCAGAATGGTTGCTTTACGGCGGTGCCGCCCGCCTCCAACAACATCTTCGCCAACAGTTTTGAGTGAACCGCTGCAGTCCGGCTCCCACTCCCCAGGCGGACACACACACCGACAACACCGCGCAAGATAGGAGTCGCGCGCGGCGAGGTTGCCACGTCTGGGCGCGGCCGATAGTTCCGATCCTGGACGCGGCGATTCGGACTGCGATCAGGCGCCTGCCGCGGTTTCGCGCTGCTTGCGGATCTGCGCCTCGACGGCGGCGATGGCGGTCATGTTGACGACGCGTCGCGAGGTCGCCGACGACGTCAGGATGTGCGCGGAATGCGAGAAGCCCATGAGGATCGGTCCGATAGCGACGCCGTCGCTCATCACCTTCACCATGTTGTAGACGATGTTGGCCGAAGGCAGGTCAGGCAGCACGAACAGGTTGGGCGTGCCGGTCAGGCGTGAATTCGGAAAGAGTCGCTCGCGCAACGCGGGCAGCAGGGCGGCGTCGGCGTGCATTTCGCCCTCGACCTCCAGCTTTGGCATCCGCTCGAGCAGGATCTCGCGCACGCGTCGCATCTTCGCGGCACTCGGATCGTCGTGCGAGCCGAAGTTCGAATGCGACAGCAGTGCCACCTTGGGCTGCACCCCGAAGAGCTTCAATCGCAAGGTCGCCTGCAGGGTCGCCTCGGCGAGCTGCTCGGCAGACGGGTCGCGCTGGACGTGGGTGTCGAGAAAGAAAAACGTGCCCTTGCCGTTGACCAGCGCCGTCATCGCCGATGGCTGCGTCACGCCCGGGTCCATCGCGAAGACACGACTGAGGTACTGGAGCTTCCTGTGGTAGCTGCCGATCACGCCGCAGAGCAGCGCGTCGGCTTCGCCGCGCTCGACCATCATCGCGGCGATGACGGTGGAGCGCGAGCGCACGATGGCCTTGGCGCTCGCCGGCGACACGCCGCGGCGTTCCGTGAGTTTGTGGAACTGCGTCCAGTAGTCGTAGAAGCGTGGATCGGAGTGGATGTTGACGAGTTCGAAGTCCACGCCGACGTTGAGCCTCAGGCCCGCACGACGGATGCGCTTCTCGATGACGGCGGGGCGGCCGATCAGGATCGGCATGGCGATACGCTCGTCGACCACCGTCTGCACGGCGCGCAGCACGGTCTCCTCTTCGCCTTCGGCATACACCACGCGCTGGAGATTGGCGCGAGCGCGATCGATGACCGGCTTCATGACGAGACCGGTGCGGAACACGAACTGGGTCAGCTTCTCCCGGTACACATCGAGGTCCGGCAGCGGTCGCGACGCCACGCCGGAGGCCATCGCCGCCTCCGCCACTGCGGGAGCGAGCTGCACCAGCAGTCGCGGATCGAAGGGCTGCGGAATCAGGTACTCCGCGCCGAACGAACGCATTTCCCCACCGTACGCGGCTGCGGCGACATCGGAGGCTTCGCGCCGTGCCAGGTCGGCGATGGCGCGGACGCAGGCGAGCTTCATGTCCTCGGTGATCTGCGTGGCGCCGACATCGAGCGCGCCGCGGAAGATGTAGGGAAAGCACAGTGCGTTGTTGACCTGGTTCGGGTAGTCGGACCGGCCGGTGGCGATGATGACGTCGGGCCGCACGCGCTTGGCGTCCTCGGGCATGATCTCGGGATTCGGGTTGGCGAGCGCGAGGATGATCGGCTTGTCCGCCATCGTCGCCACCATCTCCGCCTTCAGCACGCCGCCGGTCGAAAGGCCGAGGAAGATGTCCGCTCCCGCCACGATGTCGGCGAGCGTGCGGTGCGGGGTGTCGCGCGCGTAACGCTGCTTGTCCGGGTCCATGTTGCCGCGACCGGTGTACAGCACGCCATCGCGATCGACGGCGAGGATGTTGGCGGGACGCACGCCCAGGGACACCAGCATGTCCAGGCAGGCAATGCCCGCCGCACCCGCCCCCGAGGTCGCGAGCTTCGCGTCCTCGATCTTCTTGCCGGTGATGTGCAGCGCATTCAGCACGGCCGCGCCCACGATGATCGCGGTGCCATGCTGGTCGTCGTGGAAGACCGGGATCTTCATGCGCTCGCGCAGCTTTTTCTCCACCACAAAACACTCGGGCGCCTTGATGTCCTCGAGGTTGATGCCGCCGAAGGTGGGCTCGAGGCTCGCGATGATGTCGACCAGTTTGTCGGGATCGTTTTCCGCGATCTCGAGATCGAACACGTCGATGCCTGCGAACTTCTGGAACAGCACCCCCTTGCCCTCCATGACGGGCTTGGCGGCGAGCGGTCCGATGTTGCCGAGTCCGAGCACCGCGGTGCCGTTGGTGATGACCGCCACGAGGTTGGCGCGTGAAGTCACGGTCGCGGCTTCGAGCGGATCGGCGACGATCGCGTCGCAGGCGGCGGCGACGCCGGGCGAATACGCCAGCGACAGGTCCTTGACCGTGACCATGGACTTGGTCGGCACCACCTTGATCTTGCCGGGCGGATCCAGCCGGTGGTATTCGAGGGCGGCCTGGCGCAGAGCTTCGGGGTTGTTGATGGATTCCATGCTGCGGCCCGGCGCGAAATCGAGCGCGGGACTCTAGCACGCAGCCGGCGACCCGCCGGGCGTTCGCCGCGCGCCGGAGAGGTGTCGAGCGGGGCTCCCTTGCCGAGGCCATTGCCCGGGCGGGGCGATCCCGTGCCGACGGCGATCGCGCGCGTAGACTTGGCCGCGGCTCGCGCAATGGGTTCTCTTCCTTGATCGATCTTTTCAGCGACACCAAGACACGACCCACGGCAGCCATGCGTCAGGCGATGGCCGCAGCCGAAGTAGGCGACGAAGCCGCGTTCGAGGATCCGACCGTGAACGCGCTATGCGCGCGCGTGGCGGATTTGCTCGGCAAGGAGGCGGCGCTGTTTGCGCCAAGCGGCACGCAGTGCAACCAGATTGCGCTGTCGGTGCTGGGTCGTCCCGGCGAGGAGGTCGTGTGCGATCGCACGGCGCATATTGCCTGCTTCGAGGCGGGCGGCGTCGCGGCGAATGCGGGGCTGAACCTGCTGACGCTGGACGGCAACCGCGGGCGTTTCAATGCCCGGCAGCTCGAAGCCGCGTTGCGCACGCCGATGCGCCAGGCACCGAGGCAGGCGGTGCTCGGCGTCGAGCAGACCAGCAATCTCGGCGGCGGCGCGATCTGGCCACTGCAGCAGCTCGATGCCGTCTGCGCGATTGCGCGGGACCGCGGCATGTCGACCCACCTCGATGGCGCGCGCCTCATGAACGCCGTGGTCGCGAGCGGCGAATCGGCCGCCCGCCACGCGCGCGATTTCGATTCCGCCTGGATCGATTTCAGCAAGGGACTCGGCGCGCCTGTCGGCGCCGCGCTCGCAGGTTCACGGGAGTTCATCGATCGTGCGTGGGTGGTGAAGCAAAGACTCGGCGGCGCCATGCGCCAGGCCGGCATCGTCGCCGCCGGGGCCCTGTATGCGCTCGATCACCACGTCGAACGGTTGAGCGAGGATCATCGGCGCGCGCAGCGACTGGCGGCGGGGCTCGCGGGGCTGCCGGGGGTGGTGCTCGACCCCACCCTGGTCGAAACCAACATCGTCATCTTCAGGCTCGATGTCGCGCGCTGCGGCCTTGAGGCACCGGAGCTTGCGCGCCGTGTCGACGAACGCGGAGTACGCATCGGCGCGTTCGATGCGACGACCCTGCGCGCGGTGACCCACCTCGATATCGACGACGCGGGCATCGAGACCGCACTCACCGCTATCGCGGATGCGCTCGGTGATTCCTGACGCGCAAGCGACCGCGCGCGGAGATTTCCGCGGGAAGCCCGCAAGCCGGCCGCACAAGGAAAAGGCGCCGATGAAGGCGCCTTTTCGATGCTACTGGGAAAGCGCGACCAGCCGTACAGCCGGTGCGCGCTCTCCAGGGGCGTTGAAGCTCAGCGGCCGTCGCGATCGAAGTCGCCGGGCAGCTTGCGTTCCACGTGGTGCCAACCGTCGCGCACCGCACCCTTGGCCTCGTTCCATGCCAGGCGAGAATCGCCCTTGACCTCGTTCCATTCCCGCTCGAGATTGGCTTCCGACTTGTCGTATGCGCCCCGGTTCTCGGCGAATCCCTTGTAGCCAAGACCATAGGCCGGCTCGTAGTCCTTCCACTCGCGGCCTTGCGTGTAGTAATCGGCGTTGCGGTAGTTGCTTTCCCAGTGCCGGTTGTACTCGGTCGGGTTGACCGCCTCGGCAATGGAATCCCCGGCTTTCGATCCGAGAATGCCGCCGATCACGCCTCCGGCGACGACGCCGATCGGACCGCCCGCCGCACCCACCACCGCGCCGGTCACGGCGCCCGCGGCTGCACCCGTACCTGATCCAATGTTGTGATCCTTTTTGACGTCCATCGTATTGACTCCTGTTGGTGACTGCGCGCGACCAATCGATCGCGCGGGCAACCAAACTACTCTTCCCATGTTGTCGATTTGATGAACATGCAGGCGATGGTCGCGCAATCAGGTCCCCGCGTTCAGGCCGCAGTTCGAAGTGTCGAGACGCGATGAAATTGCCGTGACCCGGTATGCGGCAACCACGTGCCGAGCGCGCTCATCGTGTGCACGATGTGAAACCTTGCGACGTGCGCGGTGAAGGGCGTTCGGCGCCGCGATCGCACCGGACGCTCAGCTGCCCATCACCAGATCCTCTTCGACGATCTGGTCGAGCCGGATGCGGTTGGCGAACAGCGAGAACGCGAGCACGCCCGCGAGTCCGTTGGCGCGCTGCATCCACGGCGGCAGGTACTCGGGTGCCGCGATGTACCCCGAGTCGAACCACGGTTCGAGGGTGACCGCATCGGCCAGTGTCATCTTGCCGGCGCAGAGGTTGCGGCAGAGCTTGAATTTGCGCTGCCTGAGCGCCCACCGGAAGAAGGTATGCACCGACAACAGTCCGTGCAGATACACCGTGTCCTTGGTGAAAGCCTGGCCGCCGCCGAGGGGCACGCCACGGAATACGCGCATGGCCGAGGTGAAGCTTTCGGTGTGGCTTCCCCCGGCCTCCCGGAAGAACGCGAACACCTCGATGAAGTCGGCGCCCGCGAGCGCCTTGTCGATCGCCTGGATGCGCAGCGAAATGCGCTTCATGCGGGCAATGTCGATCGAGCCGGTGATGAGCTCCGCGAAAGTCGCGAGCCCCTCCTGCGTCGCGGTGACGCGTGCGGAAGACAGCCCGAGGCTCGAAAGATTCGGTTGATCGCGCCCGTTCAGCGCCGTCAGCGAATGCACGAAGGCTTCGTGTTCCAGCAGCTGGTGCCAGTCGTATTCGGTGAATCCGGTGCTGCCGCGCAGCCGTATGCGCGTGGGCCCCGCCGCAGCCTTGGCCGTGAGGGTCGGGTCGATCTCGACGCGCACCTTGTGCCGCGTGAAGAACTTGTCTATGCGCGACTCCAGCTCCTGCTTCACCGTCTCGGCGGAAAGCACGTAATGGGGTTCGTTCTCGGCGAGCGATGGCATGACCTCGTCCGCCAGCTCGATGAAATGGCGCGCGGCGTCGAGATTGGATTGCGAACTGCCGGCCAGAGGGTCGCCCGGCCGCCCGAACAGCTCGATCGAGTACTCGGTGACGCGGTCGCTCCCGAGCGATTCGAGCAGCAACGTGGTGGTGTGGAAACTCCTGGCCGTGCGCTCGATGTAGTCCGCGACGGGATGCCCGTCGTACGCCGCACTCGCGCGGAGGATCGCGTCCAGTTCCGCCTTTACTTCGGTGAGATCGAACGCCGGGTACTCGAGGACGGGAAGGCTGGCCGCGCCGCGGCGGTAGCGCTCCAGGAACTCGTCCTGCACGTGCACCGGCCAGCTCACCGCCGCCAGCAGACGCACGTCGCGCACCGCCGCGATCATGCGGCGATCGAGCGCCGCAAGTTGCGGCAGGAAGCCTTCGCGGCCGAGGGTTTCGCCCATGTGTCAGCGCGGCTCCTCGCGCTCGCCGGACCGATCTGCAGACGCGCGCTGTCGTGAGCCTTCGGCACGCTTGCTGGTCCTGCGACCGGCGATGATCGCGCTCGCGGACGCTGCCTCGTCGCGGAGCTTGAGGTAGTGCGTCCACCGTCCGGCATCGACCTCGCCCGCTTCGATCGCTGCGCGGATGGCGCAGCCCGGTTCGTTGCCGTGACCGCAGTCCGAATACCGGCACGTCCCCAGCAGCGATTCGAACTCCTCGAAGGTGGCGTCGGCCACGTCCTCGTCGCCCGTCAGCTTGAGCTCGCGCATGCCGGGCGTATCGATGAGGCAGGCACCGTCGGGCAACGGCAGCAATGCCCGGTGCGTGGTCGTATGGCGGCCCCGCGAGTCGTGCGGTCGGACCGCAGCGGTGGCTTGTCGTTCGATGCCGAGCAGCGAATTCGTCAGCGTGGACTTGCCAGCGCCGCTGGAGCCCACCAGCACTGCCGTGGTTCCCGCGGGCAGGTGCCGGCGCACGGCCACACCGGCGTCCAGCGTGCGCGCATTGACCGCAAGCACCGGCGTGGCGCCGCCCGCCATGCGTTCGACGGCGGCAATCCGATCGCCGGATTCGGGTTCGAGATCGCGTTTGGTCAACACGATCACCGGATGGGCGCCCGAACTCTTCACCAGCACTAGATAGCGTTCGATGCGCCGGAGATTGAAATCGCCGTCGAGGCCACACACGATCAGCACCACATCGACGTTGGCCGCGATGAGTTGTATCGCGTGCGATTCCCCGGCGGCGCCGCGGACGAGCGCCGTCCTTCGCGGCAGTAGCGACTGGATGACGGGCTCGGGGCCGGTGCCGATCATTACCCAGTCGCCGACGCCCGGGCGCGCCAGCGGTCCTGCGCGGCGGCGCTGCAAAGCGGCAGGCGTCTGCACCGCGATCTCCTGCCTGCCATCGTGCACGCGGAAACCGCTGCGGTGCT
>JBGTIG010000063.1:0-3828 GCA_041745755.1 Lysobacterales bacterium | reverse complement strand
CGAACTCACCGCCGATCATCGCGCGCTGGCGCGCGCGCCAATGACCGAACCCGAGGAGGCGGATGCGCTCGCGGGCGCCAGTCTGATCGGGCTCGAGGATGGCCGGCCGATCTTCGCCATCACCAGCTCTGCCGAGCGGATCGGTGCGATCGGTGAGCATCGGTTCATCGATCTGCGCACGATCGCTGCGAGCCTCGACGCGCACGAGGCGGGACTGGCGGCGTATGCCCGCGCGCTGCTGCACTGGCAGGCGCGCAACCGCTTCTGCGCCCGCTGTGGCCAGCCGGTTGCGCTACGGGCCGCAGGGCATCGCGCGACGTGCTCGGCAACCGCATGCAGCGAGGTGAGCTTCCCCCGCACGGACGCTGCGGTGATCGTGCTCGTCGAACACGAGGGTCGCGCGCTGCTCGGTCGGCAGACGGCCTGGGGCGCGGGGCGTTTTTCCACCCTGGCGGGGTTCGTCGAACCCGGCGAGACGCTGGAGGATTCGGTGCGCCGGGAGGTGTTCGAGGAATCGGGCGTGCGGATCGGCGCCGTCTCCTACCAGGCATCGCAGCCCTGGCCGTTTCCCGCGTCGCTCATGATCGGTTTCCGCGCCGAGGCCCGCAGCGACGCGATCGAGACAGGCGTCGAACTGGCGGAAGCGCGGTGGTTCTCGCCTGCGGACATCGATCGCGAACGCGCCCTCGGTACGCTGCGCATTTCCCCCATGCAGTCGATATCGCGCTGGCTGCTGGGCAGCTGGTATCGCGAGCGGACCGCACGGGAGCTTGCCGACTGAGGCGCGCGGGCGAGCAGACCGGTTTACTCGGCAGTGCCGCGCAGCTCGCGGACGCGCGCCTCGAGTTCCGCTGCGGTCGCAAGCTCCGCCGCCACCGGCGGCCCCATGATCAACTCCACGTGCGCCCGCACACGTCGCGGCACGCGCATGCGCCGCATCCGGCCGTCGCGCTTGCTCCACATGCTGGTCCACATCCCGCGCAGGGCCATTGGCACGACCGGAACGGGGCACCGCAACAGCATGCGCTCGATACCGCGCTTGAACTCGCCGATGTCGCCGTCGGGTGTCAGCCGGCCCTCGGGAAAGATCCCGACCAGCCCACCGCTCGCGAGCGTCTGCTCGATATCGGCAAACGCCCGCGCCATCAGGGCGGCGTCTTCCTTGGCCGGTGCGATGGGGATGGCGCGCGCCGTCTTGAACAGCCAGCGCATGACCGGGATGTGGAAGATCCGGTGATACATGACGAAGCGCACGGGGCGGGGAATGCTGCCCGCGAGGATCAAGGCATCCATGTAACTGACGTGATTGCACACGACCATCGCACCGCCCTCGTCGGGGATGTGCTCGATGCCTTCGACGCGCAGCCGATACATGAGCTTGACCAGGACCCAGCTCATGAATCGCATCAGGAACTCGGGCACAACGCTGAAGATGTAAAGCGCGACCAGCGCATTGGCCAGCGCAAGCGCGAGCAGAACCTCGGGGATGCTCCAGCCGAGGAACCTCTGCACCACGATGCCGAGTACCGCAGCCAGCACGATGAAGGCCGCGTTCTGGATGTTCATGCCTGCAATCACACGCGCGATCTCGTGCTTCGGCGTGCGACTCTGTATCAGCGCGAACAGCGGCACCACGAAGAAACCGGCGAACAGACCGATGCCGACGAGATCCGCCGCGATGCGGATGCTGCCCGGCTGGCGGATGAACCCCTCGATGGCGAGCGCGCCGACGGGGGCCAGACCCGGACGGGCAAAGTAGAGGTCCAGCAGGAAAACGCTGACGCCGAAGGCGCCGAGCGGTACCAGGCCGATCTCCACCGTGTGCTGGGAGAGCTTCTCGCATAGCAGGGATCCCGTCCCTACGCCGATCGAGAACAGCGCCAGCGCGAAAACGTACAGCGTGGTGTCGGCGCCGCCGAGATTGATTTCGGCGTACGTCGGCAATTGCGCCGTCAACACCGTGCCGAAGAACCAGAACCAGGAAACTCCGAGCACGGCGTTGCCCACCGCCCGCTGCTTGCGCGTGAGCCGCCAGATGGCGATGGACTCCGGGATCGGATTCCAGTTGATGACAAGGTGCGGCGCACCCGGTTCGGCGCGCGGAATCGCGCGACTGACCAGGTTGCCGACGATCGCGAGCGCAACGATCGCGGTAGCTGCCACCACCGGGCCTTGGCTGCCCGCGAGCTTGAAGATGAGACCGCCGAAGATCATGCCGATCAGGATGGAGATCGACGTTCCCATCTCGACCAGCCCGTTGCCCCCCGTGAGTTCCTCGGGCTTGAGGACCGAAGGCAGGATGGAATACTTGACCGGTCCGAACAGCGTCGACTGAACGCCGGTGAGGAACAGCGCTGCCAGCAGGGTCGCCATGTTCTGGGTGAGGAAACCCACCGCCGCGATCGACATGATCGCGATCTCCATCGCCGTGGTGATGCGGATGAGGCGGGACTTCTCGAGGCGCTCGGCGATCTGCCCGGCGGTGGCCGAGAACAGGAAGTACGGCAGGATGAAGAGCGCCGGTGCCAGGTTGGTGTAGAGCGTGCGCTCCTCCGGAGACACGCCGAGCCAGAACAGCAGGCCGATGATCGCCTGTCGATAGACGTTGTCGTTGAACGCGCCGAGCGCCTGCGTGAGAAAGAACGGCGCGAACCGGCGCTGCCGCAGCAGATCGAACTGATTCGAGTGGCCCACGTCCCGCTCCCGGCGCCGTTCGGCAGGATTGTAGGCCCTCGTTACAATGGATCCGTCGTGCAGGCGATTGGGACGGGTGCGTCAGCACCGATCGCCCGATGGCTTCGCCTGAACTCATCCTGGCGCCGCGGGTCTACCGGCGCGTTCTCCGAGGATCCTCCCTGTGAATCCAGTAAAGAATTTCGAGCCGTCGCGGCTCCTGAAGGCGCTTCGGGCGCGAATGCCGGCGCGGCTTGGGGCGATCGCGGTGTCGTGGGTCATCGCGGCCTCCGCGCTGGCGGCAGTTCCGCCGTTGCCGCAACCGGCACTCACCGGCCTGCCTGCCGAACAACAAGCGGCGCTACGCGAACTCCGTGGGGAATTCGATCGCAATATCGGCACGCTCACCGGTGAAGAGCGCGCGGTGGCCTATGTACAAATGGGATCCCTTTACCTTCGCAGCGGACTGACCGAGGCAGGCAACATCGCACTCGATCACGCGGTTGCGATGGCGCCCGGCGATCCGCGCTTCGTCTATCTGCGGGGTGTCGCCGCAATGCGTCAGCAGCAGGGCCCGGCCGCCGCGGCCGCGTTCGCGCAGACGATCCGCCTCGATCCGAACTATCTGCCCGCGCACTATCACCTGGCGGAGATCCAGATCTCCGAGGGCGATCTACCGGCCGCGCGCGCGACGCTGGCGCCCCTGCTCGCGAAGCGCAAGGACCTCGCTCCGGCGCTCGCGCTCATGGGCGAGATCGCCCTGCGGGAGAAACGTTTCGACGCCGCAGTCGTGCAGTTCAACGCCGCGCTCGAGCTCGAACCCGGCGCGAACGCGTTGCACGAACGGCTGGCCGCCGCACTCGAGGGGAGCGGCGATGCAGCAGGCGCCGAACGGGAACGCGCGCGGGCGGGAACGGTGGCTCCGACGATCGTCGATCCGCTGGCCGCACAGCTCGACGGACTGCGTCCGGGCGCGCAGGCGAACACGTCGTCGAACGCAGTGCCGGTCACCGCGAACCCGGCCCCGTCGCCAGCTTCCACTCTCCAGCAACGCGTGCGGGCCGCTCCTGCGGATCTCGATGCACGGTTGGCCCTGGTCGAGCTGCTGGCCTTGTCAGGCGATCTTGCCGGCGCACGCGGACATCTCGAGACAGC
>JBGTIG010000062.1:0-3534 GCA_041745755.1 Lysobacterales bacterium | reverse complement strand
TTGCGTGTACGTCGCTAGTTGAAAAGTTGAATAGCAGTGCTGCCGGTGTTGCGTGTACGTCACCAGTTGAACTGTTGAAAAGCTTGTCGTACCGAGCATCGAAACTTTGCCACCCCGAAATCGGGTATCACTTCGCAACTGGTGGTGCTCACGAAAGGAATCGAACCTTCGACCTCTTCCTTACCAAGGAAGTGCTCTACCGACTGAGCTACGTGAGCTTTCAGAGGACGGACGATGGAGAACGGACGATGGAGAACGGATTGCGGTCTGTCATCGGTCCTCCGTCTTCTGGCCTCCGTGGAGCGGGAGACGGGGATCGAACCCGCATGATCAGCTTGGAAGGCTGAGGTTCTACCATTGAACTACTCCCGCAATTAACTTCAGAAGACAGCGCAAAGCGGAGGCGAAGCAAGTTGGCACCGGGCAGCTTATGGACCTGCGCCCTCACCCACCTGCACCGCAACTATTGGTGGAGGGAGGTGGATTCGAACCACCGAAGGCATGAGCCAGCAGATTTACAGTCTGCCCCCGTTGGCCGCTTGGGTATCCCTCCGCACAGAGCCGAGCATTGTCGCGTCTGGCGCGACACACTGTCAACCGAGCCGCAGGGAAGTGTGCTAGTAACCCGCGAAGCCCGGCGAGCACCCGATTTCGGCCTCCCGCAGCCCCGTCGGGAGCCGACGCGGCCGGTGAATCCTGCGTCGGCTCAGGATTTCAGGCTGGGCAGGATGTCCTCGAGTTCCATCCGGACCTGGCGGATCACCTGGCTCGAGATGCTGGCCTCCATCCGCCCCTGGTCGCCCTCGAGCCGCTGACGGGCTCCGAGGATCGTGAAGCCCTCCTCGTACAGCAGCGATCGGATCTGGCGGACCAGCAGGACGTCGTGGCGCTGGTAGTAGCGGCGATTGCCGCGGCGCTTCACCGGATTGAGGTTCGGAAACTCCTGCTCCCAGTAGCGCAATACATGGGGTTTGACGCTGCAAAGTTCGCTCACTTCACCGATGGTGAAGTAGCGTTTGGCCGGAATGACCGGCAGTTCGGCGTTACTTGCCTGATCCAGCATACGATTCCACCCGCACTTTAAGCTTTTGTCCGGGCCGGAACGTCACCACTCGACGCGCGGAGATCGGAATCTCCTCGCCGGTCTTGGGATTGCGTCCGGGACGCTGGTTTTTCCTGCGCAGATCAAAGTTTCCGAACCCCGACAGCTTGACCTGCTCGCCGCGCTCGAGGGCCTCGCGGATCACGTCGAAGAAAGCATCGACGAACTCCTTGGCCTCGCGCTTGTTGAGCCCGACACTGCCGAACAGGTGCTCGGCCATTTCGGCCTTGGTCAACGACATTACTTCCCCCAGAAGAGCCTTTTCGCGAACGGAAGCTCCGCGAGCTTCGTGAACGGTCACCTGCTACCGCAAGCGGGCGCCCAACCCGCGTTCCACCGCGCCCACCACGGATGTCACCGCGCGAGACACGTCCTCCTCGGCAAGAGTGCGGGAATGGTCCTGCAAAATCAAGCCGATAGCGACACTTTTGCATCCTGCCGGCAAGTCCTTGCCGATGAAGCG
Source organism: Lysobacterales bacterium (assembly GCA_041745755.1). Classification (GTDB taxonomy): domain Bacteria; phylum Pseudomonadota; class Gammaproteobacteria; order Xanthomonadales; family Ahniellaceae; genus JBBQNY01. The sequence continues at coordinate 1,969 of JBGTIG010000062.1, read as the reverse complement.
GTCAAACAGCACGATCTCGCGCAGTTGGGGGCCCGCCGCCGCCCGCACGCAGGCTTCGATCGCAGCAAAAGGCGTGCCCTCAGGGACGATGAGCGCGAGGTCGCGTCGCACGGACGGAAACCTCGAAGGGTCGGAGGCGCGCGGGATGTGGCGGTCGCGCAGCGGGTCCAACTCGAACTCGAACGCGTGGACTTCGTTGTCAATATCGAGTATGCGTTGCAGCGACGGCGCAAGTGCGCCGAACCAGCCGGTCGTTGCACCGTGCAGCTTCAAGGCCGCGCTGCGGCCCGGGTGCAGCCAATGGACCGATTCGGCGCTGACCTCGAACATCGGGCCCCGATCACCCGCCAGCGCCAGGAATTGCTCGATGTCGCCCTTGAGATCGTGGAAATCCATGGGCCGGGTGTCGCTGCCCCACTGCTCCGGGTTCGCGGGACCCACTGCACAACCGGCGATGTGCAGGCTTTCAACCGGCGCCGCGCCGGATCCGCTGGCCGTGAACACTCGGCCAATTTCGAACAGGCGCACCCGCGACTGTTGCCGGGAATGGTTTCGCGCAAGCGCCTGGGCCAGCCCCGGCAGCAAAGCGGTTCGCATCGCGCTGAGATCGCTCGACAGGGGATTGGCCAGGGCCACCGCGTTCTGCGCCAGTCCCCAGCGTTCCAGCAGCGCGGAGTCGACGAAGCTGAAATTGACCGCCTCCGAATAGCCGCGATGGCGCAGCGCGTTCGCGAACGCCGCGATCCCGATGCGTCCTTCAGTGAGCGAAGGTGCGCTGATCGCGCCTTCGGGCACGCGCGCCGGGATGGCGTCGTAACCAATGACACGTGCGACTTCCTCGATCAGGTCTTCCTCGATCGCGAGATCGAAGCGACGCGTGGGCGGCGTGACCCGCCAGTCTTGGCCGTCCCGATCGAGTCGCATGCCGAGGCCAGCCAGCGTTCTTTCCACGACGGCGGGTGACGTCGGGATGCCGAGCACGCGTGCGATGCGCGCGGCGCGCAAGCGGATGGGCGGGCGCTCCGCTCGAACAGGATTGAACGCGGCTTCGACCACCGGTCCGGCGCGACCGCCGCAGATCCCCATCAACAGTTCGGTCAGTCGCTCGATTGCGCGACGGGGAAGCTCGGGATCGACTCCACGCTCGAACCGGTGCGCCGCCTCGGAGGTGCGTCCGTATTTCCGTGCGCGTCCGGCGATCGCCGAGGGCGCGAAGTGCGCGGCTTCGAGCAACAGATCGCGGGTCGAATCCGTCACGCGCGACGGCATTCCACCCATGACGCCGGCCAGCGCCAGGGGTCCGCGCGCATCGGCGATCACGAGGGTATCTGCCTGGATGCCCACCTCGCTGCCGTCGAGCAGTTCCAGCCGCTCACCGTCGGTTGCCCAGCGCACCTCGAGTTCGGGCCCCACGCATCCGCGATCGAAAACGTGTGTGGGCTGGCCGGTTTCGAGCATCACATAGTTGCCGACATCGACGATTGCATTGACCGGACGGACGCCACCGCGCACCAGGCGGGAACGCATCCACGGGGGCGTTGCGACGCCGGGATCGACGCCCTCGATCACGCGGCTGAGATAGCGCGGACACGCATCAGCGGCGTTGAGCTTTACTCGAACTGTCGACGTCGAGGCCTGGGGCGGAGCGTTGACCGGCTCGGGAGTCCAGGCGATGCCGGACAGCGCACCGACTTCTGCGGCCAAGCCTTCCATGCCGAGGCAGTCCGCGCGGTTCGGCGTCAGCTTGATCTCGATGACCGCATCGGGAAGCGCCAGCGCGGCGGCGATCGACGTCCCGGGTCTCGCGTCCGACGCCAACTCGAGAAGGCCGCCCGCGTCGGCGTCGATGCCGAGTTCCTTCGCCGAACAGAGCATTCCGGACGATTCCACGCCGCGCAGCGTCGCGGACCTGATCTCTGCGCCTCCGGGCAACCGCGCGCCGACGCGCGCGAGCGGCACGCGGAGTCCG
>JBGTIG010000061.1:0-6489 GCA_041745755.1 Lysobacterales bacterium | reverse complement strand
GACTGGCCCGCGCTCGACCGTATGGTGCGCGAGTGGCGGCCAGACGCTTGCGTGGTGGGACTGCCGCTGGCGCTGGACGGAGCGGAACAAGCCGCGTCAGCGCTCGCGCGCAAACTCGCCAGTCAGCTGGGGACGCGCTACTCGCTACCGGTCCTGCTGGAAGACGAGCGCCACTCTTCGCGCGAAGCGGCGGCCCGCTTCGCTATGCAGCGGCGCGCCGGCCTGAGCCGCAGACACGATGCCAATGCACTCGATTCCCTCGCAGCCGTCATCATTGTGGAACGCTACTTCTCCGGATCGGCGGCGTCGGCATCGCCAATCACCGATGGCGCGTCTGCCGCTCCCGAGGTCCCGAACAAGGATTGCTGATGGCCCTGCCCACCGTCGACTCGCTGCTGGACGATCTGGTCGCCCATCTCGGCTCGCATCTCGCGTCGCGCTCGATCGCCGCCCCGCGCTTCGCCGGCATACGCACCGGCGGCGTGTGGATCGCGGAAGCGGTTGCCGCGCGAGTCGATGCCGGGACTGCCGGCGGCGTGGTCGACATCGGCTTCCACCGCGACGATGTCGGGCAACGCGAGGATCTGCCGAAGCTCGGACCCTCCAGCATTCCCTGGGACATCAACGATCGCGATATCGTGTTGATCGACGACATCTTCCACACGGGCCGCACCGCGCGCGCGGCGCTGAACGCGCTGTTCGACTGGGGTCGTCCGCGCAGCGTGACATTCGCGGCCCTGGTTGAAGTCTCGGGCCGCGAACTGCCCCTGCGTCCGGATGTCATCGGCACCTCCGTTGCCGCGCGCGAAGGCCAGGAACTGCGCCTGAGCGGTCCCGATCCGCTCGCTCTCGTCTGGCGGGCGCATGGCTGAGCCGGCTGCCCCGCGCCATCTGTTGACGCTGGAGGGAATGCCCCGCGGCGAGATCGAGTCCCTGCTCGACACCGCCACGGCGATCGCCGCGGCAACCGCGGGACGCGTCAAGACCCTGCCGATCCTGCGCGGACACACGGTCGTCAATCTGTTCTTCGAACCGTCCACGCGCACGCGCACGAGTTTCGAACTGGCCGCGCGCAGGCTGTCGGCGGAGGTCGTCAATTTCGATGTCGCCAACTCCTCCTCGACCAAGGGCGAGTCGCTGCTCGACACCCTGCGAACGATTGCGGCGATGCGCTGCGACCTGTTCGTGGTGCGCCATCGCGACAACGGCGCACCCGCCGCGCTCGCGAGCGCGCTCGCACAGGATCCCGTCGGCAGCCGCGTCGCGATCGTCAACGCCGGCGACGGCAGCCACGCCCACCCGACGCAGGGGCTGCTCGACATGTACACGATCCGCGAGCGCTTCGGCGCGGATTTCTCGCGGTTGCGGGTGCTGATCGTCGGCGACGTTGCCCATTCGCGGGTCGCGCGCTCCGACATCCACGCGCTGCTCACGCTCGGCGTCGGCGAGCTGCGCGTGTGCGCGCCGGCCCCGCTCCGCCCCGATGCGCCCGATCCCCGCCTCAACTTCATCGACGACATCGACCGCGCGCTCGTCGACATCGACGTGGTGATGCTGCTGCGCCTGCAGAAGGAACGCATGCCGCTTGCGCACATTCCCGATGACCACGCGTTCTTCCGCAGCCACGGCTTGACGGAGGAAAGGCTGGCCCTGGCCAGGCCGGGCGCGCTCGTCATGCACCCGGGGCCCATCAACCGCGAGGTCGAGATCGCCTCCAGCGTCGCCGACGGGCCGCAATCCGCGATCCTCGCGCAGGTCGCCAATGGCCTGCCCGTGCGCATGGCCGTCATGTGCCATCTCCTCGGCGCCAAGCTGCGCGGCTGACGCGGCCAGTCCCGCGCGGCCGCGAGCGGCGATCTACGCCACCGACAACACCGGCTGCTCGCGCGATTCGGTGGGAACGCGGCGGATTCGCGCGCCGAGACCGGAGAGCTTTTCCTCGATCAATTCGTACCCGCGGTCGATGTGATAAATGCGATCGACCGTGGTGTCGCCGCGTGCGACCAGCCCCGCGAGCACAAGGCACGCGGACGCGCGGAGGTCCGTCGCCATGATGGGTGCACCGTTCAGGCGCGGCACGCCGCGGATGATCGCCGACCGCCCCTCGACGCGAATATCGGCGCCGAGCCGCTGCAGCTCCTGCACGTGCATGAAGCGGTTTTCGAACACGTTCTCGGTGATGACGGAGGTTCCTTCCGCAATGGAATTGAGCGCGGTGAACTGCGCCTGCATGTCGGTCGGGAACGCCGGATAGGGCGCGGTGGTGATATCCACGGCGCGCGGACGGTTGCCGCGCATGTCGATCTCGATGAAATCCGCGCCGGTGTTGAGATGTGCTCCAGCGGATTCGAGTTTGGCGAGCACCGCGTCCAGCGTGCTCGCGCGCGTCTTCTTCGCCATCACGCGGCCACCGGTCATGGCCGCGGCCACGAGGAAAGTGCCGGTCTCGATGCGATCGGGCAACACGTCGTACTCGGCGCCGTGCAGGCGCTCGACGCCATGGATGACCACGGTATTGGTGCCGGCGCCCTCGACCGAGGCGCCCATGGCATTCAGGCAGTTGGCCAGGTCGACGACCTCGGGTTCCTGCGCGGCGTTCTCGATCACCGTCGTACCCGACGCGAGTGTCGCCGCCATCATGATGTTCTCGGTGCCGGTCACGGTCACCACGTCCATCACCACGCGTGCACCGCGGAGCCGTCCCGCCCGCGCCCGGATGTAGCCGTTTTTCACCGTCACATCGGCGCCCAGCGCCTGCAATCCCTTGATGTGCAGATCAACGGGACGCGAGCCGATGGCGCAGCCGCCGGGCAGCGACACGTCCGCCTGGCCGAAGCGTGCGACCAGCGGTCCCAGCACCAGGATCGACGCCCGCATCGTCTTCACCAGTTCGTAGGGCGCGAAAAATCGATTCGCGGGCCGCGGGTCCACGTGGATCCGCATCCGGTCGCCGACGCTGAGGAGAACGCCCATCTGTCCGAGCAGTTCCATCGTCGTGGTGACGTCGTGCAGATGCGGCACGTTGGAGATGATGACGGGCTCGTCTGCCAGCAGGGTGGCCGCCAGGATCGGCAGCACCGCGTTCTTGGCGCCGGAGATCCACACGTCGCCGTTGAGGGTGGCGCCACCCGAAATCACGATTTTCGCCAAGGAGGTTCTCCGGTTTGGATTCGCCGATCAAGCCCGTGCCAGTGCCCGCCCGCGGCCGCGTGGGTGCGCACGGCGCGCAACACCGCGAACGCGGACGCGATCACGCAGGAGCTGTCACGAACCGCTGATCGCCTCGGCGGGCGTGAGCGTGCGGAGCGCGAGCGCGTGGATTTCACCACCCATGCGTTCGCCCAATGTGGCGTAAACAAGGCGATGCCGTGCCAGCGGCGGCTTGCCTTCGAACGCCTGGCTGACAACGGTGGCCTCGAAGTGCACGCCATCGTCGCCGGTCACGGTGGCTTCGGCGTCGGGCAGGCCGGTTTCTATCAGTTGCTTGAGGAGGGTGGGATTCACTCGGGATTCCGTGTTGAGAGCCGATACCGCGAAATTCCGGGCGTCTAACCCGAAGGAGTCGTACGGCTGGCCTCGAGAGCACGACCGCAGGTGGGCAAACTGGCAAGGCGGCGCGGATCGGCTTTCTCGATGCCGCTAGAATGGGGCGTCGGGAAATCTCCGATCAAGTCCGGGGTTCTTGCGATGCCGGGTTCCACCTGTCCCGGTCTCGTCTGGCAGGCCTGTCCGTCGAAGGGCGCTGATGAACTTGTCCAGACCTTCCCCCAACTCTAGCAGAGCGCTCGGTTGCGCCAGCCGCGAACGACCATGATCGCCCGACTCAACAACTCTGACGAAGTCTTGCCGGCCGCTCGCAGCACCGTCGACGAGCGCGTTTTCGCGGCGAGCGCCCGGCGGGTGATCGCCGTGGAGGCGCGTGCGGTGGCCGGCCTCGAAGCGAGCGTGGACCGCGGATTCCTCGACGCCTGCGCGCTGCTGTTCGACTGCCGCGGGCGGGTGGTGGTCAGCGGAATGGGCAAGTCCGGTCACATAGCGCGCAAGATTGCCGCCACGTTCGCCTCGACCGGAACGCCGGCGTTTTTCGTGCACCCGGGCGAGGCCAGCCACGGCGACCTCGGCATGATCACCGACGGCGACGTGGTCCTCGCCCTGTCCAACTCGGGCGAGACCGACGAGCTGCTGGCCATCCTGCCGATGCTGAAGCGCCAGGGCAATGCGCTGATCGCCATGAGCGGCAAGGCCGATTCGAGCATCGCGCGTTTTGCCGATGCGCACATCCTCGTCGGCGTGCCCGAGGAAGCCTGCCCGCTCGGCCTCGCCCCCACCTCCAGCACGACCGCGGCGCTGGTCATGGGAGATGCGCTCGCGGTGGCGCTGCTCGAGGCGCGCGGATTCACCGCGGACGACTTCGCGCGCTCGCATCCCGCCGGTGCGCTTGGACGGCGGCTGTTGCTGCACATCGCCGACATCATGCACCAGGGCACGTCCATCCCCCGCGTCGGCGCCGAAGCCTCGGTATCGGCCGCACTCATGGAGATGACGCGGACGGGACTCGGCATCCTCGCCGTAACCGACAGCGCCGGGATCCTGCTCGGCGTGTTCACCGACGGCGACCTGCGCCGTGCCGTGGACGACAGCCAGGTGGACCTGCGTTCGACGCGCGTCGCGGATCTGATGACGCGCGAACCCAAGACCATCGCCCCAGATCACCTCGCTGTGGAAGCCGCGCGACTCATGGAAGATCACAAGATCCACGCACTGATCGTCGTCGATCCGTCGCAGCGCGTGGTGGGCGCGCTCAATATCCACGATCTCCTGCGCGCGCGCGTGGTCTGAGCGTGTCGAGCCTCGCCCCGACTGTGCATGCCGGTTTGCCGTTGGCGGTTCTCGAACGAGCGGCCGCGGTGCGACTCGCCTGCTTCGACGTCGACGGCGTGCTGACCGACGGTCGGCTCTGGTACGGCGCCGACGGCGAAGCGCTCAAGGCCTTTCATGTGCATGACGGCCTCGGCCTGCGCAGGCTGATGGGCGCCGGAGTCCAAGTAGCGGTGGTGACGGCCCGCAGCAGCGGCATCGTGTCCGCGCGCATGCGCGATCTCGGGATCACGCGCGTGCACCAGGGTGTCGACGACAAGCTGGCATGTGTGAGCGCGATCGCGCAAAGCCTGGGCCTGGCGCTGCGGCAGGTGGCGTTTATCGGCGACGACCTGCCGGATCGCGATGCCATGCGCGCGGTCGGATTCGCCATAGCCGTGGCGAACGCCGGGTCGGGGATCCGCGACGTGGCGCATTGGTGCAGCACCGCGAGCGGCGGCGCGGGAGCCGTGCGGGAAATCTGCGAGCTGCTGATGGCGGCGTCCGTTCCCGCGGAACGGGCGATGGATGGCGGTGCCGCCGCCGGCGCAACGTGAGCGATCGGCGGATCTGGTGGATCGCGGGCGTGTTCGCGATCGTCGCGATCTCGACCCAGTGGGTGCTGTGGCTGCGTCGCGAGACCACGGCCGATCCGTTCATCGGGCCACCGCGCTCGGACTACGACATCACCCACTTCAGCATGAGCGCGCTCGACGCAAAAGGCGACCTCTCGTTCACGGTGCGCGCGCCGCGCGCCGTTCGCAACGAGGGGCAGGGTTCGTTCGACATCGATGCGCCGCGCTTCGTGCTGCGCGATGCCGAGGGCATCGACTGGAACGTACGCGCGGACCGCGGATGGGTGCGCGAGGACGGTAGGGAACTCCGGCTGGTGGGAGACGTCAACCTCGAGCGGAAAACGCCGGCTCCCGCCGATGCGATCGCGCTTCGCAGCGAACGCCTGGACGCTGCGCTCGACCCCAACATCATCACTTCGCCACTGGCGGTCACCATCGAACGACCGGGTTCTATACTCACCGGAATCGGCCTTGTCGCCGACATAGACGCCAAGCGTTTGCAACTCAAGGATCAGGTCAATGGCCGTTTCGAACCGCGCACGCGCGTCGCTCGCTAGTTTGCTGGGCCTTGCCCTGCTTGCACCGGTCGCCGCGCTCAAGAGCGACCGCCAGCAGCTGCTCAATGTCGATGCCGACACGCTCGATGCCGGACTGGACGACAACCGCGCAGTGCTGGAGGGCAACGTGCGCATCACGCAGGGCACGCTCGTCATCCAGGCCTCGCAGGCGACGTTGACGCAGGGAGAGCAGCAGGAGACGCGACGCGTGTTGCTGGTCGGGTCGCCCGTCACGCTCGAGCAGGACCTCGACGAGGGTGGTCGGCTGAAGGCCAGCGCAAGTCGTGTCGATTACGACGTGACGGCGGAGACGATCGTGCTGACGGGTGCGGCAACCGTCAGCCAGCCGCGCGGAGATCTCTCGGGCGAGAGGATCGTCTACAACACCGCCAGCGGCAAGCTCAACGCCACCAGCACCGGGGGCGGACGCGTGAATCTGAAGGTCCAGCCGCGCACGGATGCAGCCACGCCGGCGCCCACGCCCGCGCCTGCCGCGACAC
>JBGTIG010000060.1:0-2387 GCA_041745755.1 Lysobacterales bacterium | reverse complement strand
AACACTTCCTCGCGCTCGAGCGTGCGCACCGTCAGGCGCCGCAGCGCGCCGTCATCGGGCACGCCAATGCCGCTCGCGTTGCCAAGGGTGTACAGGGTCACGTGCGGCGGGGGGCGTGGCAGTTGCCGGCCGAGGTGCTGTTCGAGCAGGCGATAGAACCTCTCGGCGCCTTCGAGCGCTATGAGCTCGATGACGCTGCGCGCTGCGGGTGAACCGGGGCGGTTCGGATCCCGGTGCTCCAGCAGCCGGAACTCGCCGCTGCGATCGATGCGCCATTGCCACGTACGCGCCTCGGCCAGGAACGTGCGGCGCACGCGCAGCGAAAGCTGGTTGTGGATCTCGGCGAACAGCGCGTGCCCGAGCAGCGTCGCATGCAGCTCCTTTTTCGGGGCGAAGGTCCCGCCGTCGATTTCAAGCCCGCCTGACGGCGGTGGCCAGAGGGTGGCGGGAATGTCGAGCAGAAGGGAGCGCGTGCGCGTGGTGCGCAGTTCGACCGGAACCGTCTGGACCGGATGAGCCGTGGCCATGGCGTGGTCTTGCCTCGAGCGGGGTTCGAATCTTCCTCCGGACGACGTGATGGCGGCGTCCGCCACGCGGAAATCCGCGCCCGTGGTCAGGCGCCGGTCAGGCGCGTGGCCACGTTCACGCGGAGATGGCGAGTTGTTCGCGTCGGTACAGGCGCGATGCGAAGAACCAGAGCAGGGCGCAGGCGAGCGCGGCGCCGGCGAGGCCGATGCTCCATTCCATCGCACTGATGTCCTGTCCACGCAGCACGCGCACCAGCATCTGGTTCTGCGCGAGCAGCGGCACCAGGAACATCCAGAGCTGGTCCTTGACGGGCGACACCATCAACACGATGGTCGGGATCATCGGCAGCAGGATCAGCACGCCGAACCAGCTCTGCGCCTCCTTCACCGTCTTGGAGTTGGCGGAGACCACGGTGAAGATGGCGGTGCCGAGCACCGCGATCGGCGCGGTGATGACGAAGAGCTTGAAGATGTTGAGCCACGACAGGTCGAAGGTGATTCCGGCGACCGAGGGAACCAGGGTGAAACTCGCCTTGAACGCCAGCATCGTCAACAGCACGCTCAGCAGCGCGAAGACGCAGGCGGCGCCGAGCTTGCCGCTCATGATCGCCTCGCGGCTGACGGGATTCGCCAAAAGCGGTTCGAGCGACTGCCGCTCGCGTTCGCCGGCGGTGGCATCGATGGCGATGTACGCGCCGCCGAGGAACGCGCCGAGGAGCAGGATGTAGGGCAGGAACATGAGCGCGAGCCCCTGCTTGGATTCGGGCGTCGCCACGTCCCGGTGCGCAATGCGCACCGGTGCGATCACGTTGGGATGCAGGCCGCGCACCACGAGGCGGAGCGTCCCCGCCACGCGGCCGTAGTTCTCGAGGAGGTTCTCGACGCGATCGACCACGGTGCCCGCGTACATGCGCGAGGAGTCATGCACGATCTCGACGCCGGCCGGCCGGTTGCTGCGCCAGGCTTCGGCATAACCCGGGTCGATCACCAGGATCGCGTCCTCGTCCTGGTTGCGGATCGCCGCTTCGATGTCGGGCGGCGGACGCTTGACCTGGACGCCCTGCGTGCGCAACCACGCCACGAGGTTCGGCGCGTTCTGCTGCCCGTCGATCGCGAGCACGAGCTCCTTCTCGAGCTTCTCGGTCTCCTTCTTCGCGCCGAGCGTGATGATGCCCATCAGCAGCAGCGGCGTCAGCAGCGGACTGAAGACCAGCGCCATCAGCAGCATGCGGCGATCGCGGAACGTCTCGCGCAGCTCCTTCAGCATCACCACCCAGAAATGCTTCATGCCAGCAGGCCTTCTTCGGAGCCGATGATCTTGACGAACGCATCCTCGAGATTTTCTTCCCCGCTTTGCGCCCGGAGATCCCCCGCGGAGCCTTCGGCGACCACGCGGCCCTTGGCGATCACCACGATGTGATCGCAGAGCGCGGCGACCTCCTGCATGATGTGGCTCGAGAACAGCACGCAATGTCCCGCGGCCCGAAGCCCCTGCAGGAAGCGCCGCAGGCCGCGCGTGGTCATGACGTCGAGGCCATTGGTCGGCTCGTCCAGGATCACGTTCTTCGGATCGTGTATGAGCGCGCGCGCGATGGCGGTCTTGGTGCGCTGGCCCTGCGAGAATCCCTCCGTGCGGCGGTCGAGGAAATCGCGCATCTCAAGCGCATCCGCCAGGTGTTCCAGCCGCGCTTCGATGGTCGCGCGGTCGAGACCGTGCAGTTCGCCGAAGTAGCGGATGTTCTCGCGCGCGGTGAGGCGCTTGTACACGCCGCGCGCGTCCGGCAGCACCGCGAGCCGGCGGCGCACCGCCGTTCACCGGCTACTACGGCTGGGAACCATGAGCCGCGCTGCGTTGATTGC
>JBGTIG010000059.1:0-3368 GCA_041745755.1 Lysobacterales bacterium | reverse complement strand
ACATGGTGAGCCACAGTACGGGCGTCAATAGCGCGGAGCAATAAAAAAGCCCCCGCCATTGCTGGCGGGGGCCTGATCGTTGCTCCAGGAGCCGAGGCTCAGGGCCTGGCGATCGTCACGACCGGTGAGGTCCAGACTTCCCAGTGATCCGGGTTGGCCGGATCGCCGAGCGCTTTCAGGACTCGCAGGTCAATCAGGTACTCGCCGTTCGGAACCACTTTTCGCACGCCGGACTTGCCCGCGCTGTGGATCCTCGTGCCATCCCAGACGAAGCCGAAGAAGCCGGTCGACGTCGTATTGCGGCCCACGTACACGTCCTGATCGAAGTTCGGGAAGGCCGTGTGAACCGGCGCACCACTGGCTGCATCACGAATACGGAACTCGTAATACCGCAGGTGGTGATCGAAGTGAACCAGGAACCAGGCGATCTCACCGGCATTCGGATTGATCGTCACCGGCCCGTTGGGACCGAAGGTCGGCGTCGAACGCAGGATCGGGTTGCCGAATGCGGAAGCACTCGCATTGAGCACCGGCAGCGTCTGATAATCGCCGACGAACCCGACATACGGCACCCGATACTCCTGCCCGCCACCCTGCGGTGTCAGGAGAATGTACCCGCCGTACTGGCCCTGATCGGGACCGGTTGGTGCCGTGATCGTGGCGTCCACCGTCCGGGAAGCCCCGGCCGGTACCGTCACGCTCCCAGCGCTGAAATCAACCGAAGCAAAGGCATCCCAGTAGTCAACCTGCTGGTACGTAAACGGCGCAAGCTTCTTCGGGCCGGTCGCCAGTGCCTCTTCATGCGACAGATCAAAGGTAACCGCCGAAGAGCCGCGATTGCGGATGGTCAGGCGCCGCGTCTGCGGACCCGCCTCGCTTTCGCCTACGGTCAGTTTGCCGGGAGTGACATCGACGGTTGCGAGGATTGCAGCCTCGATGTCGAGCAGGCCCGCGCCTTGGCGGTGGACGTTGTCGAGGAATCCAAATCCGGGAGCCAGGTTCCACAACGTTGGCTTGGCCGAATTCTGCAAGCGGGAACGCACCAGGCTGAGCGGGATGTTCGGATCAGCCTGCAACAGCAACGCCACCGCGCCCGCCACATGCGGCGCGGACATGGAGGTACCGCTGTTCAGTCCGTGTCCGCCCTGTTCGAGCGGGATCGTCGAGAAGATCGAGCCGCCCGGCGCGCCGATGTCCGGCTTCAGGGTCAGGTCGGCCGCTATGCCGAAGGAGCTGAACCCGGAGATCAGGCCGCCCGTGGGATTGAGAACGCTCGTCACCTGGTCGGTCCAGGTGATGGTCGTTCCCGCGCCCGCGACGCGGCTGTCGAGTTCAACACCATCGGTAGCCGATACCATCACGACCGGAATCGTTATTGCCGGGGTACCCGCAACAGTTGGGCTGAGGAAGCCCGCCACGTTGTTGTAGAGTACAACCGCTGCTGCTCCCGCGTTCTGGGCGTTAGCTGCCTTGGTGTGGAATGTACAAGTGCCGCGGCGAATCAGCGCCGCGCTGCCGGCCGGGAAGCCAGCGAACTGGGAGGCCAGGCAGCCGTCATTCGCTGACACCGGCGTGCCCGTCCGCGCCAGCGGCAAGCTCCCGCTGGTGGGCGTTGCTGGCGCGCCGGCTGCCGACGAATAACCGAACAGCCGACCATCCGGAGACGCCGAGAACGCCGGCTGGGTTACGTGCGTATTGTCGTAGGACGCTACGCCGATGACGTCGGCGCCGACGCCCGGGGCGCCTGCGGCATACGGGCCATCCGGCGCGGAACCGCCTGGGCCGTTGTTGCCGATCGAGGCCACGACCACCATGCCCTTCTTCTGCAGGCGGGTGGCGGCGGCGGCGGTCGGGTACTGAGGCCATTGCGCGCGCGCGCCAATGCTCATGTTCAGCACGTTCATGCCGTCGGCCAGCGCACGTTCCATCGCCGCCAGCATGATGTCGGAAGTGGTCGAGCCGACGCAGCCGAACACGCGATAAGCGCCGAACGAGACGTCTGGCGCAACACCGACGACTTCGCCATTGGCGCCGACGATGCCGGCGACATGGCTGCCATGGCCGCCGCAGTCATCCGGATACGGATCCGGCAGCGGCGTCAGTCCCGCGTCGAAATCGTCGCCGACGAAGTCCCAGCCCGCCACGACCCGCGAGTTGGGGAACTGGGTGCTGTTCTCACGGGCGACGCCATCGCCACCCAGGTCGGCGTGGTCGTAGTCAACGCCAGTGTCCATCACCGCGACGCGTACACCGGCGCCGGTGAATCCGAGATCGTTCTGAACGATGTCTGCGCGGGTCATGCTGATCGCAGTTGCCAGATCGGGGGCCGCGCCGCCGTCGGTCGGTCTCGCAGGAGCTGCGATGACCTCAACGGGCCACACGGCCTTGACGCCCGGCAAGGCAGCCAGCGATGCGCGCTGGATGCCATCCGCCCGCACCGAGAAGCCATTGAACAGCACTTCGAAGGAGCGTAGCTCCTGATAGCTGATTCCGGCAGCCTTGGCGGCGGCGCGGAATGCGGTTTTTTCCTTGCGGATATTGTCAAGCTTGTTGCCATCGGCACTCGGCTTGCCGGCTAGCTCGACGAACCAGAGATTGCCGCCTTCCAGGTGGTACCCGGATGCGGTTTCCTCTGCACTGACGGTCGCGAGCCCGGATGACAGCGCAAGCGCGCTGAACATCAGTGCCGCCGTAAACGACTTCTTCATCGTGTGAAAGCTCCATGATTGCGTGCGCAACGATACTTCCTGTCAACGCCGCGCTGTTTCGAGTTCATTTCGGGTGTCTGAGACTGGAATCCGCCTGTGAGCCGGACCCATGGAAGTGACATACACCTGAAATCCCGTCCCTTGTCGCCCGGCGCTCTGAGTCGCCGTGGCTTCAGTTGCCATGTTCTATACCATCATCTGCAAGCCACGTCACATTTTTGGCAGTGCGGGAATGACATAAGATAGCCGGGGCAGTTTTTCACCGCTGTACATGAACGAACTCCAGGAACTGGCGACCCGCACGATTCTGGGCAACACGCTGCAGTCCTGGGGCATTGCCTTGGCGGTGTTTGCGCTGCTTTTAACCGTGCTGCCGCTGTTACGCGCTGCGCTCCGCAATCGCCTGAAAAAGCTCCCGCCGCACCAGTCGGCTGCGCCGCTCGAAACCGCGCTCGTCCTGCTCGCGAGCACCACGCGCCTTTTTCTCATCGCGGTCGCCGTGTGGCTGGCGCTGCGGTGGGTGCACATGCCGAATGGCATCGATCGCTACATCAATATCGCGCTGCAGGTCGTGATCTGGCTGCAGCTGGCTCTGTGGGGCGCGACGCTCGTGCGCCGCCTGGTGGATGCGCGACGCGGCGTTGCGGCCGCAGCCGGCGG
>JBGTIG010000058.1:0-6787 GCA_041745755.1 Lysobacterales bacterium | reverse complement strand
GCCCAGGCGCGCGCGGAACTCGTCCTTGTAGTCCTTGGGTTGCCACTTGCCCGCCATCGATTCGATCAACTGCTTCGCCATCTGCAGCTCCTTCGGCGCGATGCGGTACTTCGCGGGCGCGCCATCGGGCAACGCGTAGTCCTCGAGGTCCACCAGTTCCTGCGGATAGCGCATCATCAGCAACAGCAACGCGTCGCCCTGCGGCATCACCGCCGAGAGGTATTCGCGCGTGCGGATGACCACGCGCGAGATGCCGATCTTGCCGGTGCGCCTGAGCGTCTCGCGCAGCAGCACATAGCCTTTCTCGGCCTTCTTGCCCGGCACCAGCACGTAGGGCTTCTCCAGGTAGTTCGACGAGATCGCCGAGCGGTCGACGAACGCGTCGAGCTCGATGGTCTCGCGGCTTTCGCTGGCAGCGGCGGCAATGTCGGACTCCTCGATCACCACGTAACTGCCCTTGTCGTATTCGTAGGCCTTGACGATCTCCTTCCACGGCACCTCTTCGCCGGTTTCGGCGTTGACGCGCTCGTAGCGCACGGGAGACTTGTCGCGCCCATCGAGCATGCGGAAGTGGATATCGGTGCGCTTCTCTCCCGACATCAGCTGGATGGGGATATTGAGCAGTCCAAACGACAGGGAACCGTTCCAGATCGGGCGTGGCATGTGCGACTCCGTAGAAGGGCGACCGGGCGGCGAGTATGCGAGCACCCGGATTAGGCGCTTCTGAACGAATCCTCCCAAAAGCTACACTGGCCGGATTCGGGAAGCGGACGAACCAACGAACGATGTGGCCAATGTCCAATATCGGGCGCCTGGTGGCGCGCCATCTGGCCAAGCCACGGCCCGGGCACTCGCGATTCGCGACGAGTCCGCGCGAGCTGCTGGCCGAAGTGCTAAAGCCAGGCGACGTGCTGCTGGTCGAAGGCACCAGCCGATTTTCCAGTGCAATCAAGTACCTGACACAGTCGACCTGGTCGCACACCTCGCTGTATCTGGGCGATCGCGTCGATTCGTTCGAGCTCGGCAACGCGGCGCGCGTGCTGGTCGACGCCGACATCGTCCAGGGCGTCCGGCTGATTCCGCTGGCGGAGTTTTCCGGGCTGCACACGCGCATCTGCCGGCCCGTGGGGCTCGCGCAGCCCGATGTGGACCGTCTGATCGACTTCATGCTCGAGCGCGTGGGCTATCAGTACGATCTCAAGAACGTGCTGGACCTGGCGCGTTTTTTCATCCGCAGTCCGCCGCTGCCGGGCGCGATGCGCCGGCGAGCGCTTTCGCTCGGCAGCGGTGAGCCCACGCGGGCGATCTGCTCCACCCTGATTGCGCAGGCCTTTGGATCGATCCGCTATCCGATCCTGCCCGAGGTGGAAAAGATCGACGTCGACTCGCCGGGAGCGAAGGAGGCGCGCGCGGAGATCCTGCACATCCGCCACCACAGTCTCTATGCGCCGCGCGACTTCGATGTGTCGCCGTTCTTTCGCATCGTCAAGCCACGCATCGAGCGGGGTTTCGAATACCGCGAGCTCAACTGGGCGGACGCCAGGCAGGGCGGAGATTGAGCCCCGGATCCTCTGCACAGGTTCGTGGGTCCGGCGGTGCCCCAGCGCAACGAATCCATCGCGCAGCAAGCGCCGGGTTCGCGGGCGGCAGCCCCTAGAACAGCTGCCGATTGATTCCAAGGGTCTGCATGACCTTGCTGGCGATCTCCTCGATCGACGCGTGCGTGGTGCTGAGAACCGGCACGCGTTCGGCGCGGAAGAGTTTCTCCGCCTGTGCTACCTCCCAGCGGCATTGCGCCGGATCGGCATAGTGTGAATCCGGCCGGCGCACCTGGCGGATCTGCTGCAGCCGGGTCGGATCGATGGTCAACGCGAACAACTTGGCGCGATGGGCGCGCAGGCGATGCGGCATCCGGCCCGCTTCGAGATCCTCCTGCGTCAGCGGATAGTTTGCGGCCTTGATGCCGAAGTGAAGGGCAAGAAACAGGCAGGTTGGCGTCTTGCCGGATCGCGAGACGCCGACCATCACGAGATCGGCATCGTCGTATTGGACATCCAGGCCATCGTCGTGCGCGAGAGCGTAGTTGGTCGCGTGGATACGCGCCTCGTACTCCAGCCCATCACTCATGCCATGGGCGCGGCCCACGGCAGACTGGCGTTCGGTTTTGAGTTCCTCTTCGAGCGGTGCGAGGAAGCGCTGGAACACGTCGAGCATGAGCGCCCCGCTGGCGTTCGCGACCAGTGCGGTCAGCTCGGGATCGACGATTGTGTTGACCACGATCGGACGGACACCGGCGTCGGCTCCGGCCTCCTTGATGCGCGCGGCGGCCGCCAGGGCCTTGTCACGCGTGTCCACGAACGGCATGCGTTCGGTGGTGAACGCGATCTGCGCGAACTGCGTCAGCAGCGTGTGGCCGATGGTCTCGGCAGTGATGCCGGTGCCGTCGGAAAGATAAAAGATGACGCGGCGCTCCATGCCCCAAGTGTAGGGCCCGGCAGACCTCGCACGCAGTGCGATGCGGCCAGGAGGTTGAGGCGCTGGGCGCAATGGCCGAGAATGGGGCACTGCCGCATTCCCCGGCGCGCTGGCCGCGCCCTTTCCCGGAGTCGCAATGCCCGACCTGATCCTCTGGCTGGACAAGCTGCGCCTGTCGGACCTGCCTGCGGTGGGCGGCAAGAACGCGTCGCTGGGCGAGATGATCGGTGAATTGTCGGACCTCGGAGTCTCGGTGCCGGGCGGTTTCGCCACCACGTCCGATGCGTTTCGTGAGTTCATCGAACGCGACTCGCTGGGCCAGCGCATTTTCGATCGCCTGGCGTCGCTTGACGTCGAAAACGTCCCCGAACTGAGCGCAGCGGGCGCGGAAATCCGCGCGTGGGTGATGCACGCGCCGTTGCCGCCGCGTCTCGAACAGGGGATTCGCGAGGCCTACGCGGAGCTTTGCCGGCGCGCCGGCGTCAGCGATTGCGCCGTGGCGGTGCGCTCGTCGGCGACGGCGGAGGATCTTCCCGACGCCAGTTTCGCGGGGCAACAGGAGACCTTTCTCAATGTGACGGGTATCGATGCGGTCCTCGCCCGCGTCAGGGAAGTATTTGCCTCGCTCTACAACGATCGCGCCATCGCGTATCGCGTACACCACGGTTTCAAGCACGAAGATGTCTTCCTGTCCGCGGGCATCCAGCTCATGGTGCGCTCGGATATCGGGGCGTCCGGCGTGCTGTTCACGCTGGATACCGAGTCCGGGTTTCGCGACGTGGTCTTCATCACCTCGAGCTTCGGGCTCGGGGAGAACGTCGTGCAGGGCGCGGTCAACCCCGACGAGTTCTACGTGTACAAGCCGACGCTGCGCCAGGGGCTGCCTGCGATCCTCAGGCGTTCGCTCGGCACCAAGGCAATACGCATGGTGTATGCGGACGCGCCAGGAATGCGCGTCCGCAACGAGGACACGCCCGATGACCTCAGGTCGCGATTCTCTCTCGACGACTCCGACGTGCACGAGCTCGCGCGCCAGGCGCTGACCATCGAGGAACACTACGGCCGGCCGATGGACATCGAGTGGGCGAAGGACGGCGTGAGCGGCCAGCTCTACATCGTGCAGGCACGGCCGGAAACGGTGAGATCGCGCGTACGCGTGAACCGCATCGAGCGATTCCAGCTGAAGGACGGCTCGCGCGCCTCGGTGCTGGTCGAGGGCCGTGCCATTGGCCAGCGGATCGGCAGTGGTCGGGCGCGCATCGTGCGCAGCGTGGCCGAAATGGCGGACTTCGCCGCGGGCGACGTGCTGGTCGCCGACATGACTGATCCCGACTGGGAACCGATCATGAAGCGCGCAGCGGCGATCGTCACCAATCGCGGCGGACGCACGTGCCACGCCGCGATTATTGCGCGGGAGCTCGGCGTGCCTGCGGTCGTCGGTACCGGCGACGGCATGTCGCGCATCGACGACGGATCCGAAGTCACCGTGTCCTGCGCCGAAGGCGACACCGGCTACGTCTATCCGGGAATTCTTCCCTTCGAAGTGCACACCGCCGATCTCGACCAGATGCCGCCCGCGCCGATCAAGATCATGATGAACGTGGGCAATCCGGAACGCGCGTTCGATTTCGCGCAGCTGCCGCACCATGGCATCGGGCTTGCGCGGCTCGAGTTCATCATCGCGCGCCAGATCGGCGTGCATCCACGGGCCCTGCTCGAGTTCGACAGCCAGCCGGCCGAGGTGCGCGCCCAGATCGCGCCTCTGATCGCGGGCTATGCCGATCCTGTCAGTTTCTACGTGGATCGCCTCGCCGAAGGAATCTCGACGTTGACCGCCGCGTTCGCACCGCACCCCGTCATCGTGCGGCTGAGCGACTTCAAGTCGAATGAATACGCGAACCTCGTCGGCGGAGCGGCCTTCGAGCCGCACGAGGAAAATCCTATGCTCGGCTTCCGCGGCGCCTCGCGCTACGTCGATCCCGGCTTCGCCCCCGCCTTCGCGCTCGAGTGCCGCGCTGTGAAGCGCGTGCGCGAGGACATGGGGCTCCGCAATTGCTGGATCATGATTCCGTTCGTGCGCACCGTCGACGAGGGGCGCAGGGTGATCGAGGCACTCGCCGCGAATGGCCTCGTCAGCGGCGAAAATGACCTCCGGATCATCATGATGTGCGAACTTCCCTCGAATGCGTTGCTTGCCGACGAGTTCCTCGACCTGTTCGATGGTTTCTCGATCGGTTCCAACGATCTCACGCAATTGACGCTCGGCCTCGACCGCGACTCCGGTGTCATCGCGCACCTCTTCGACGAGCGCGATGCCGCCGTCAAGAAGCTGCTGTCCATGGCCATTCGCGCAGCGAAGGCCCGCGGCAAGTACATCGGCATCTGCGGTCAGGGACCGAGCGATCATCCCGATCTCGCGGACTGGCTGACGGAGCAGGGCATCGACTCCGTATCGCTAAATCCCGACACGGTCGTCGACACCTGGTTGAGGCTGGCGAGGTTGAAGGACGCATGAGCCTGCGCCGCGTCCGTACACACGATCCCGCGTCGGGGAAGCCGCAATGGAGAATCTGAGCGCTCTCGGAAAAATCGACTGGGACGCCATGTTGCTGCTTTGGGGAACCCGCCTCGGCGGCGCGATCCTGGTCCTGCTGGTCGGCATGCGCATCGCCCGCTGGATTTCGACTCTGGCGGGCAGCGCGCTTGCGCGCGCGGAAGTCGAGGTCACCGCGGTGCAGTTCCTGCGCAAGTCCGCCCACGTCCTCTTGCTGGTAGTGGTGTTCCTGGCGGTGCTGCAGGTCGTTGGCGTGCCGATGACCTCGATGATCGCGGTGCTGGGCGCGGCCGGCCTGGCCATTGGCCTCGCGCTCAAGGATTCGCTGTCCAACATCGCATCGGGCGTGATGCTGGTCACGCTCAAGCCGTTCCGCGTCGGGCACATGGTCAACATCGGCGGGGAGACTGGCACGGTCGAGTCGGTGAGCATCCTGCAGACTGTCCTGCGCGGAACCGACAACCAGACCATCGTGCTGCCCAACAGCCTCATCACCACCGATTCCATCATCAATCTCACGCCCGACACCCATCGCCGCGTTGAGCTGCTCGTGGGAATCGGCTACACGGACGACATCGAACTCGCGCGCGAAACGGCGATGGGCATCATGAAGTCCGACGAGCGCGTGCTGGACAATCCCGCACCGAGCGTGCTGGTTTACGGGCTCGGCGACCACAGCGTGAACCTCGGAATACGCTGCCACGTCGCCAACGACGATTACTTCGTCGCGAAATGCGAGTTGATGGAAGCGATCAAGAAAGCCTTCGACGCCGCCGGCGTGTCGTTCCCGTATCCGCAGCGCGACCTGCAGCTGTTGCAGCTTCGACGCGAGCTCCCGCCGGCTGCTGCAGACGCCGAATAATCACTTCGGACACCGGCGTCGCGACGGCGCATTGCCATCGCTCACTGCTCCCTGCCAGGCGTCGTGTAGCGGAAGTCCCGAACCGGTTTGTTCGCCGTGTTCGGCGCTCAGGAGCCGTGTCCGCCGAGAACGCCCATGTAGGTGCGGTAGTGCCGCAACTCGTCCAGCGATTCGCGTACGTCGGCCAGCGCGGTATGCGCACTTTCCTTGTGCAGCGCTGCGTTGACCGCAGGTGCCCAGCGCCGGGCGAGTTCCTTCAACGTGCTCACGTCGAGATGGCGGTAGTGGAAATGCTTCTCGAGGTCGGGCATGTAGCGCCGCAAAAAACGGCGATCATGGGCAATGGAATTGCCGCACATGGGCGACGCGCCCGCCGGCACCCATTCGCCAAGGAACTCGACGGTGCGCCGTTCCGCCTCAGCCTCGCTGACGCCCTGTTCCACGCAACGCTGCCACAGGCCGCTGCCCCGATGATGGCGAAGGTTCCACTCGTCCATTGCTTCGAGTCGTTCGATCGGCTGCGCGATCGCGAGCTCGGGACCCTCCGCCAGCACGTTGAGGTCCGCGTCAGTCACCAGCGTCGCGATCTCGAGGATGCGATCGGCGTCGGGATCGAGGCCGGTCATCTCAAGGTCGATCCAGATCAATCGTTGCAGGGGGGTGTCGGTGCTCATCCAGTTCCCTTGTGGTCGGTCATGCCTTCGATCGCGTGCGGGCACCGGCACCCGCGAGCAATCGCCTGCCGCGGAAGTATCTTCGCAGGCGATCCGACGCTGCTTCCGCCAGGACTCCGCTCTGCACGGTGACGCGGTGATTGTGCCTCGGATCGCCGATCAGGTCGAAGACGCTGCCACAGGCACCCGTCTTCGGGTCGGCCGCCGCGAACACCACGCGCG
>JBGTIG010000057.1:0-9724 GCA_041745755.1 Lysobacterales bacterium | reverse complement strand
CTGGTGCGACTGCATGCCCCCAAACCAGTGGCTCCAGGCGGACGACGCCCGGTTGCCGTGCCGGGCGTCGAGCAGCAGATGTTCGATGCGGGGAACCGGGCTGGTGTCGAGCGTGAGCGGATCGCGCGAGGCGGGATCGGGCGGGATATCGGCGCGAGCGGCGTGCAGCCAGACATCGGCCTGCCGCTTGCACTGCGTGCGCCACGCGCGCTGCCCCGGCTGATCGACGTAGAGGACCCGGCGATGCGTCTGTTCGAGTGCATGCAACTCGGAAGTGGAAAGATGTCTGCCCTCGGCGAAGCGCACCACGGCGGTGCCGCTCAGCGTGCCGAAGGCGAGCGCGATGCCCGTGGCGATTCCGTCGAGGTCGACATCACCGCTGGCGGCGAGCAGTGCGATGGTTCGAGGGCCGGCATGCTGTGCGTTGTCGCCGGCCTGATGGCTGTGCCGGCGAAACGCGTGACGCGCCAGCGCAAGGGTGGCGGCCGGCTCGCGCAAGGCGAGCGCCTCGAAAGCGGTGCGGTCGAGCATCAGCAGTTCGCTGTCGCGGCAGGCGTAAACGGTGGCGCTGCGCGCCGCGCCCGTGAACAGCGCCGTCTCGCCGACCGTCTCTCCGGGGCTCACGTGGCCAAGCACCTGCGGCCGGTCGACGCCGTGGCGGAACGCGCAAAGGCTGCCGGCAACCAGCAGATACACCGCGTCGCCCGGATCGCCCTCACGGAACAGAATGCGTCCTGAAGGCAGCGCGAGCGGCCGCAGGTGCTGCAGCAACCACGTGCGTCCCTCGTTGCTGAGCTCGCCGTAGCCGGGCAAGGTGGCTGCGGTTTCGGCGGCGAACGCGGACAGCTCGGCACTCATGGCGCAAGCATGCACCGCCCGGGCGCCTTTCTCAAAGCCCCCCGGGCTGGCCACGCCACGCGGGGAATGGCGCCTTGACGGCCGCAGCGGCGCGAACACGTAGAATCGCCCCATGCGCATCGCTTCATGGAACGTCAACTCCCTCAACGTGCGATTGCCGCAGCTCGTGCGCTGGATCGAGCAGGATGCCGCGGCCGCACCCGACGTGATCGGGCTGCAGGAGCTGAAACTGGCGGATGATCGCTATCCGCACGCGGAGATCGAGGCGCTCGGCTATCGGTCCCTGTGCGCGGGACAGAAGACCTACAACGGGGTGGCCTTGCTGACACGGGGTGTCGCCGCAGAGGATCCCGTGACCGACTTTCCCGACCACGGCGATCCGCAGCGGCGCGTTCTCGCCGCCACCATCGGCGACGTGCGCGTGGTGAACTTCTACGTGGTCAACGGCCAGGCCGTCGGCAGCGAAAAGTTCGCGTACAAGCTGGACTGGCTCGAGCGCGCGCGTGTGTTCATTGCCGGGCAGCTCCGGGATTATCCGAGGCTCATCGTGCTCGGCGATTTCAACATTGCCCCCGATGACCGGGACGTGCACGATCCCGTCCTCTGGCACGAGAAGATCCTCTGCTCGACGCCGGAGCGCGCCGCGCTGCGTGCCCTTACGGCTGCCGGATTGCACGACAGCTTTCGTCTGTTCGAGGAGGCAGGCGGTCACTACAGCTGGTGGGACTACCGGCAGGCGGCGTTTCGCCGGAACATGGGACTGCGTATCGACCTCATCCTGGTCAGCGACGCGCTGCGCACGCGGTGTCGTGCGGCGGGTATCGACGCCATGCCGCGCGCATGGGAGCGGCCTTCGGATCACGCGCCCGTGTGGCTGGAATTCGACGCGTGACCGAAGATCCCGAAATTCCCCTCGAGGAAGAGGAGTTCGACGGACTGGGCGAACGGCTTGCCGAGCGCGCGGGTGACGACGGGCTGCTGCTCGACGGCGTGCACGGGCTACTCACCGCGCTCAGCATCGGCCCCGGCGAAGTCGGAGCGCAGCAATGGCTCGCGGCGGTGCTCGACAGCGACCAGCCGTTCAACGACGAGTCCGATGCGCGCAGCACCATCACGCTGCTGCTTCGTTTCCATCAGGCGGTTCTGCGGGAACTAGAGAGCCTCGAGTACGAACCCATCCTCGGCCACGTCGAGAACGACGACGGTGACCCTTACGTCAGTGCCGCAGGCTGGTGCGAAGGATTTTCGGCGGGGGTCGACCTCGGCGGCGCCGCGTGGGAGGAACGCATGCAGCGCGATCCGCAACTGCTGGACCTGCTGGGGCCGATCGTGCAGCTCGCCGCCGACGAGGAACTGTTCGACCTCGGCGACGGCGTCGCAGTGCCACCCCTTTCCGACGCCGAATACGAGAGCGCGCTCGATGGCATCGCGGCTGCCGTGCTCGATGTGCAGCAGTACTGGCGCGAGCATCCGGTTACCGACGACGAGTCGAGTGCGATCGGTGCCGGCGACGACGCGGCGCGCATCGTTCCGCGCCGTCGCGGCGGGCGCTGGGTGCATTGACGCGGGTCGTCGACTCCGTCAGCGCACCGTCAACCGCACCAGCCAGTCGGCCAGCCTCCGGTAGGGGGGGCGCGCAAATCGGGTGGTGCCGAATGCCGCGGGCTGGCGGAAAATCGGCAAGCGCCGGGAGAACGTCTCGAAGCTGTAACGACCGTGATACTGCCCGAGACCCGAGGCGCCAACCCCGCCGAACGGCAATCCGCGCTGCGCGAACTGCACGAGCGTGTCGTTGATCGCGGCGCTGCCGACCGTTGTTCGCGCAAGAAACTCCTCGATGCGCCGGGCGTCGCGTTCGAACAGGTACAACGCCAGCGGATGCGGCCGCGCATTCACGTAGTCGATCGCGGCAGCGGCATCCGCGACCCGCACCAGCGGCAGCACAGGGCCGAACAACTCGCTCCGCATGACCTCGGTGTCCTCTGGCGCATCGATCACCACAGTCAGGGGCAGCACGCGTCTTGCGGCATCGCCGGGTCCGATCTCGACCAGCCTGGCGCCCGCTGCCTTCGCTTCCGCGAGCCACGTGCGCAGGCGCTCGAACTGCGCGACGCTGACCATCGACGTCAGGTCGGGTGCCTTGCTTCCCTGCGGGAAATAGGCGGCCACGCTGCGCTTGAGCGCCGCGACCAGCTCCTCGATCCGGTCGCCTTCAACCAGCAGGTAGTCCGCTGCGATGCAGGTCTGTCCGCCGTTGAAGCACTTGCCCTGCGCAATGCGTCGCGCCGCCTCCTCGAGGTCGCAGTTGCGGCTCACGAAGGCAGGCGACTTGCCTCCCAGCTCGAGCGTGACGGGTACGAGATTTGCGGCCGCAGCCGCCATGACCTTGCGACCGACGTCCGTCGACCCGGTGAAGAACAAATGATCGAATGGCAGTGACGCGAAGGCCTGGGCCACCGAGGCATCGCCGAGCACGACGTCGGCGCGTTCTGAAGGAAAGACCGAAGCGATCAGGTCCTTCAGGAGCGCTGCGGTGCGAGGCACGTGTTCGGACGGTTTCAGCAGCACGTGATTGCCGGCGCCGATGGCCCCGACGAGCGGAATCAACGCGAGATTGACCGGATAGTTCCACGGCGACAGCACGCCAACCACTCCGAGCGGCAACTTGCGCACCTCGTTCCGGCCGGGCCAGTGCATGGCACTGGTCGGCACCCGTTCGGGCCGCATCCATTCGCGCAGGTGCGCGCGCGTATGATCGATCTCGGACAGCACCGTCATGCCGTCGGCCAGTAGCGTTTCGTGCCGGCTGCGCTGGCCGAAATCGGCGTGGGCCGCGTCGGCGAAGGCGTCCAGCCGATCACGCAACGCGACGCGCAGCCGCGCCAGATCGTCCATGCGCTGCGCGTAATCCGGCAGTCGCACGCGCTGCGCCGCCTGCATCGAGACGAGACGCTGCCAGAGACCGGCGAGCAGCTCGTCAGCCGACGGACGCGAAGCCGATTCGCTGAGCGAAGGATGCAGTGGCGTCACCGTCGTCGTCGTCCTCGGCCATCGCAGGAAGTGGCGAGACTCTAGCACCGGCGCCTTCACGCGAAGTCGCGCCGGTGCACCCTCGCGGAAGCGCCGCCACCGCTGCGTCTGCGGCTCGCGGGTTATCGCGGGTCGTTTCCGGCGCTACGCTCTGCATTGGGTCTAAAGCCGGAGCCCGCATGACCGTCCGCGCCTTCAGGGGCATTCGTCCGACGATGGGAGCTCGCTGCTACGTCGACCCGGCGGCGCTTGTGATCGGAGACGTGGTGATGGGCGACGATGCGTCGATCTGGCCGGGAGCGGTTGCGCGCGGTGACGTCCACCGGATCCGCATCGGTGCGCGCAGCAACGTGCAGGACGGCAGCATCCTGCACGTCACCCATGCCGGTCCGTATACCGGGGAGGGCTTTGCCTGCCTCATCGGCGACGACGTCACCATCGGACACGCGGCGGTGATCCACGCCTGCACCCTCGAGGATGCCTGCCTCATCGGCATGCATGCCACGGTGCTGGACGGCGCGCTCGTGCGTCGGCACGGGTTCGTCGGAGCGGGTGCAGTGGTCGCGCCTGGCAAGATCGTGGGCGCCCGCGAGCTCTGGCTCGGCAATCCCGCGCGGCGGGTGCGAGAACTCAGCGATATCGAGGTCGAGCAGCTCTTCTATTCCGCGCGGAATTACGTGCGCCTGAAGGATCTCTACCTCGCGGAGGACCCGGAGTCCTAGCGCTAGCACCGATCGCTGTCGCCCGGAGGGCGAGACGCAGCGGGCACGGTCCCCCGGACCGCACGCGATCAATCCGTAGCCAGCAGCGCCGCGTCGCCTCCATCTGCCCGCAACGCGGCGTACACGGTTTCCGTTGCCGGTCGAACCCCGTGCCAGAGGCGGAAACTCTCGGCGGCCTGCTCCACCAGCATGCCAAGGCCATCGTGCACGTCCGTGCAACCGGCAGCGCGCGCCCACCCGAGGAAGCGCGCCGCAGCGGCCCCGTAGCTCAGGGTCACCGCCAGTGCGCGCGTGCCCGCGATCGAGAATGGCAGGTCGAGCGCGCCGCCCACATGTCCGGCGGAGGTCGCATCGATCACGCAGTCGAAGGAACCGATGTTGGAGACGTCCTGCCAGTAGCGCACGTGCACCCTGGCGGGATCGCCATGACGCTCGCTCAATCGCTCGGCTTTGGCGGCCGTGCGATTGACCAGGGTGGCCGAGTCGATGCCGGCATCGAGCAGCGCCGGCAATATCCCCGCCGCGGCGCCGCCCGCGCCCAGAATCAGCGTGCGACGACCACGGAGGTCGAGTCCGTGGCGCTCGGCGAGGTCGTGCACCAGTCCCGCACCATCCGTGTTGTCGCCGACCCATGCGTCGGCATTGCGAGTGAGGGTATTGACCACGCCCGCGCGGTGCGCGGCGGGCGCAAGCGTGGAACAACTGGCGTACGCAAGTTCCTTCAGGGGTTGGGTGATGTTCGCACCCGTACCGCCATCCGCGGCAAATCGTTCGAGCCTTTGCCCGAACTCGGCGGCTGTCGTGGGAATCAGCCGGTAGTCGAGCATGATGCCGGTGGCGCGCGCGAACTCCGCGTGGATGCGCGGGGAGAGTGACTGGGCGATGGGTTGCCCGAAGAGCGCAAACGACTTCGCTTTCACGCATCCTCCGCGCGCAGCCAGTGCGCCGCGTCCAGCGCGAAGTACGTCAACATGGCGTCCGCACCCGCGCGCTTGATCGCGAGCAGGGATTCCAGGGCGCAAGTACGTTCGTCCAGCCAACCCTGCGCCGCCGCGGCCTTGAGCATCGCGTACTCGCCGCTGACCTGGTAGACGAAGGTCGGTGCGCCAAACGCTTCCTTGATGCGCCGCACGACGTCGAGATAGGGCAGCCCGGGCTTCACCATCACGATGTCGGCGCCCTGCTCGAGATCGAGCTCGACTTCGCGCAGCGCCTCGTCGCTGTTGGCGGGATCCATCTGGTAGCTGTACTTGTTGCCGCCACCCAGGGCACCCGCGGAACCCACCGCGTCGCGAAACGGACCATAGAAGCCGGAGGCATACTTCGCGCTGTACGCGAGGATGCGCGTGTGCACGAAACCCGCCGATTCGAGCGCGTCGCGAATCGCACCGATACGGCCATCCATCATGTCGCTGGGCGCGACGATGTCAGCGCCCGCTTCGGCGTGGCTCAACGCCTGCCGGACCAGCGCGTCCACGGTTTCGTCGTTGATCACGTAGCCGGTGTTGTCGATGAGTCCGTCCTGACCGTGCGTGGTGTACGGGTCCAGTGCCACGTCGGTGATGACGCCGAGTGCGGGGAAACGCTGCTTGAGCGCACGCACGGCGCGCTGGGCCAGTCCATCGCCGCGCCACGCCGCGGCGGCATCGGGAGACTTGGTCTCCGGCGCCGTGACCGGGAACAACGCCAGCGCGGGCACGCGCAACTCGCTCGCGCGCTCCCCGACGCGCATGAGCTCATCGATGGAAACGCGTTCGACCCCTGGCATCGACGCGACGCGGGTTCGGCCGGCCTGCTCGTGCACGAACACCGGCAGGATGAGATCGCCCACGCCGAGGCGCGTCTCGCGGGTCAATCTTCGCGAGAAGTCGTCGCGTCGCAGGCGTCGCGGGCGATGGGTGAGCTGGGCCATGGCGGGCACGTCGGGAGCGAAGCCCGCATTGTGCGGGCTCGCGGACCAATGCGCACGCGTCGGCAACTTTCTCGACAGAGTTCGCTGCCGCGACTTGCATTGGCGGCCCGCGGCTGCTTCCATCAGGAGTCGTCCCCGCGGAATCCGCAGCCCCGATGTCCGAACTTATCGTGGTCGAGCGTTCGTCCAGCCTCAGCCACCTGCTGACGCGGACACTGCAGGCGGCCGATCTCGGGGATTGGCGCGAGCTCGCCAGCACGGTCGACGCCCTCGCCCACATCAAGCGCGAGGTCGATCTCGGAACGCCGCCCCGCGCGTTGCTGCTGGGTGCACCGGCGCGGGTGCAGCAGGAATTCCGCGCCCTGCTGGAGGAACTCGGCCGCAATCCGCAGATCGCGGTGCTCCTTCTCGGCCACGAACGCCTGCCCGAGCTCGACCTGTGGCTGGCGGGGCACCCGGCCGCCGAATTCCTGCCGTGGGCACAGTTCGGTCGAATTCCCGCCATTTTGCAGCAACTCGCGCCTGCCAACACCAGCATCGAGCCGGTGCCTCCGCGCGACCCGGATGCGGTACGCGTGCTGTTCGTCGATGATTCCGCGAGTGTGCGCATGACATACCAGAGCGTGCTGCTGCGCCAGGGGTACGCCGTCGACTTGGCGAGCACGCGGCAGGAAGCGCTGGCCAGGGCGCAAGCGCGCCGCTACGACCTCATCGTGGTGGACTACTATCTTCCCGACGGCAACGGCGAGATGCTCTGCCGCGAACTGCGGCAGATTGCGCACACGGCCGACGCGTTGATCGCCGTCATCACCGGAAGCTACCGCGACGACATCATCCGTGATTGCCTGGAGGCGGGGGCGATCGAATGCATGTTCAAGAGCGAGGCGATGGAACTCTTCACGGTGCGCATCGCCAGCCTCGCCAGACAGGTGCAGATGCAGAAGCGCGTGGCGTCCGAACGCGAGCGGCTGGACGGGATCCTCAGCGCCGTTGCCGACGGCGTGTACGGCGTCGATCGCAACGGCATGATCGGCTTCATCAACCCGAACGGCCTCAGACTGCTCGGCTTCACGCACGAGGACCAGGTCGTGGGTCGGGCGGCGCACGAGCTGTTCCATCCGATGCGCGAGGATGGTTCGCGCCTGGCGGACGAGGATTCCCCGTTGACGCGCGCGTACTCCACCAGCGCGCCAGTGAGCCAGTTCGAGACCGTGTTCTGGACTCGTGAGGGCGGCGCCCTGCCCGTGGAGTGCAGCCTGCGACCGCTCACCATCGAAGGGCGGCACGAAGGCGCGGTGGCGGTGTTCCGCGACATCTCGGATCGCAAGAGTGTGGAGCGGCTGCACTGGGACATGACCCACGACGGTCTGACCGGACTTGCCAACACACGGCATTTCCTCCACCTGCTCGGCATGGAACTCGCCCGGCGCCGGGAACAGGGCGGCTACGCGGCGCTGCTCTACATCGACGTCGACCGCTACCGGCAGATAGGCGAGACCGCCGGCATCAGCGCGGGCGAGAACCTCCTTGTCGATCTCGCGCGCCGGTTTGGCACGCAGCTGCGCGATGGCGACGCGCTCGCAAGGCTCGATCGCGACCGTTTCGGGCTGCTGTTGCCGGGTGTGCAGCCGGACAACCTGTTCAAGCTGGCGGAAAACTTCCGCGCCCTGGCGCAACAGTGCGACTACGAGGCCAACGGCACGCGACGACAGGCCACGGTATCCGTCGGCGTCGGGCTGGTGTCGCGCGAGACGCCGTCCGTCGAGAACGCGCTCGAGCGAGCGCGCGAGGCCTGCGAAATCGCCAAGCACCGCGGCCGCGACCAGACGCAGATCTCGCTGGGCGAGGTCGACAGTCGACTCGCGCGCGAAATCGAGTCCGGCTGGGCCGAACGGCTGCGCGAGGCGATCGCACAGGACCGTCTGGTGTTCTACCTGCAACCGATCGTGCCGATCGCAGCGGTTCCGGTCGAGATGGCGAATTCGATTTCCGAGCCCTCGTGGTCGCCCACCCACGCGATGGCGCGCACGCAGTTCTTCGAGTTGCTGGTGCGGCTGCGGGATGCGCGTGGCGACCTGATTTCGCCCTCGGTTTTCATCCCGCTGGCGGAGCGCTTCGGCCTCATGCCGGAACTCGATCTCTGGATCGTCGCCCGCGCGCTCAAGCACCTCAGCGCGCTGAGCCGAAGTGGCGTGCTGTCGTCTTTCACCGTCAACCTGTCGAGCCAGTCCTTGTCGGACAACGAAACGCTGCGCCGGATCGAGGAGCTCGTGCGCACGGGCAACGCCGCGCCGGGGCAGCTCGTGTTCGAGCTGACTGAAACATCCCAGCTGAACCGTCTCAACGACGTACGCCGTTTCATGCTCACGCTGCGCGGCCTGGGATGCCGTTTCGCGCTCGATGACTTCGGGACGGGCTTCTCCTCGTTTACCCATCTGCGGCATTTGCCGGTCGACTTCGTCAAGATCGATGGCAGCTTCGTCGAAGGCATGGTCTCGACCGAGATCGATCACAAGCTGGTGAGTTCCATCACCGGCATGGCGCGCGCGCTCAAGCTGCGGGTGATCGCCGAACACGTGGACAGCCCCGCGACTCTGGCGGCGCTCAGGGCGTGCGGGGTCGAGTTCGCGCAAGGGCACTTCCTCGGCAAGCCGAGAGCACTCGAGCACACGCACTTCGCCCGGCTTCTCAACCTCGACTGACGGGCGGGTCAGCGCGACCCGATTCCGGTCGCTGGCATTGATCTTGCGCGATGGGCTGGGTGGAGCCTCGCGCCGCGCTTGCCTGAACGCGTGAAAGGAACCGGTCGAACGGACCACCGCTGCCGCGGTCCCTTTCGGTGCGTCCGCTGCCAGCCGTGACGTGTTCCGCACAAAACATTTGCCCCTCGTTAAAAATTTGTTGTAGGATCGGGCGTGACAGAAACTTCAATTGCAACGAAGGGTTCTAGGTATTTCTCGATACGAGTAGTAGAAGTCACCCATAAGTCTTTGAAATAAAATAAAAATGACACCGATACCCGCCCTCATGACCGCCGCTGCACTGCTCACCCTGGGAGCTCTGCGCCGTGTTCCGGATGGCGAGGCCTGCACCATCTATCGATTTGGCCGGTATCGCCGCACCCTCGAGAGCGGGGTGCACTGGGTATGGCCGTTGCTGGATCGCATCGGTCACCGCATCAGCCTCACCGGCCGGCATGCGG
>JBGTIG010000056.1:0-3350 GCA_041745755.1 Lysobacterales bacterium | reverse complement strand
GCCACCCACGCCGATGCAGCCTGTGCGGCATCCCTGGCGTGAAGAGCCGCCGAGACCTCCAATCCAACGCTGGCGACCATGCCGCTGGCAATGACAAGGCCTGCCCAGATGAGGCCGAAGGCCGTCGCGACCTTCATGAGTCCGGGCGAATGTGCATGCAGTCGCTCGTGAAGCGCAGTCGCCAGGACCACCAGGGCAACGCCGAACACCACGTAGATGACAATCGTCCAGAGCTGAAAGATCGCCTTGCGCTCGAGGATGAAGCCGAGCTTCCGCGCGGCGTCCCAATCGTCTGCATTGCCCGGGTTGAGCAACGTGGCAATGACGGCGAATCCGGCGATGTAGGCCAGCGCCTGGACAAGCGCCGCGATCCCGCCGGCTTTCTGGAGATTCATCACTCGGGTCTCCGCTGGCTCGCCGTGAAACGCCATTAGGGAAGGTCTGATCAAGTCATCCTGACTTGCCATACCGGCGCCGAGTTCGGCGCCGGTCCGCACCCGGCTCCCACGAATCAATCGCTCATCGATTGGTTCGTGGCGATACGTCCCTGTATCGCGGAACCTCCGAACCTTGTTCAGAGGTTCATTAGAAACTGGCAACGCGAGACCAGCGCGTGCCATTGGTCAGGACGACGTAGAGCCGCCTGTGTGAAACCTTCGCTGACATCCCTGCTTCGCACCGGCGCGCTGCGCCACCTGAAGACGGAGAGACGCGTCAGCGTGTCGAGGGCGGCTACGCCGCTCGGAGGGCCGTGGTGACGGGAAGCCGGGCAGCGCGGAGCGCGGGGAACAGCCCGCCCACGAGTCCAATGCCCAGCGCCCACTTGATGCCACCCCAAAGCAGGGCGGGCGTGACGCTGAACTGGAATACCACCTGGCTGAAATTGGCGCTCAGGGTCGAGACCGTATAGCCGTTGAATACGACCCACGCGAGTCCCGCGCCCAGCAGCCCACCGACAAGAGCGAGCAGCATGGTCTCGAGCATCACCGCGGTCACCACCGGCAGACCCGGGAAACCCAGCGCGCGCAGCGTGGCGATCTCCCGCGCCCGGCTGGCGACAGCGGCGAACATCGTGTTGAGTGCACCGAAAACCGCGCCGATCGCCATGATGGTGCCGATCACCGTTCCCAATATGCGGATGAGCTTGGTGAGTCCTTCCGACTGCTTGCCGTAGTAGGCCCGCGTTGTCGAGGCCTCGAGCTTGAGGCGTGGATCTTCGCCCAGCGCTGCGCGCAGGGTCTTGAGGCCCGCTTTTCCATCGAGCTTGATCGTCACCGACTGGAATGCCTGGCGGTTGTAGGTCGTGGCCAGTACTTCGGCATCGGCCCAGAGTTCGGACTCGTGCGAATCCCCGGATTCAAACGCACCCACGACTTTCCATGGCTGGTTGGAGAATTCCACCTCGTTGCCCACTTCAAGCCCCACGTATTGCTGCTGTGCCTTGCGACCCACGATCAGTTCCCGCAGGCCCGGCTTGAACCGGCGCCCTTCGACAACGCGGATCTGCGGTCGCAGCGACCACGCCTGTTCACCGACGCCGCGCAACTGCGCGTTCGCATCCGTGCGGTCCTTGCGCGTCATCATGTTGACGACCTGGGAGAGCTCGGGCGAAATCAGCGGGCGACCATTGGGGCCGCGCGCGATGCCCGGCAGATTCTCGAGCAGCGGAATCTGATCACGCGTGATGACCGAATTGGTCTCCGCCTGCGACCCCCCCCGCAACACGATCGCGCTGTCCTCGCTGCCGGTTCCGCGCAGCGTCTCGGCGAAGCCCTCGCCCATGGCCAGCATCGCGACGAGCACCGCCACCACGCCGGCAATGCCGACGACGATGACAGCGGATGCGCCCCAGCGCTGGCGCAGGCTGGCAATGCCGACGCCCGCCACCGCAAGCGCCTGTCGTCCGCTGCGCGATAGCAGCAGCCAGGCGGCGATCAGCACAGCACCGGCCAGCACGCCGTACCAGGGCAGGAGAATCCATGCCGCCAGCGCCGCGATGAGCGCGACACCGATGCCGAGGTTCACCGCAAATCGTTTCAGTCCCGACATGGATTTTCTCCCCCGCTCGCGGCGCGCATCAGCGATCCGCCAGTGCATCGACGATGTTGAGGCGCATGGCGCGGAGCGCCGGCATGAGACCGATCAAGGCGCCGATCACGACCATCACCACGAGGCCGATAGCCCAGGTCTCTCCGGGCACCGTCGGCAGCGAAATGATGCCGCCGCTCGCCGCGCTCAGTACCGGGATGATCAGCGCGGCCAGGCCGATGCCGATCAGGCCGCCGAGCACGATCAGCAGAATCGCCTCGAACATCACCAGCCACAGCACGGTGCCGTTCGAGAACCCGATGGTCTTGAGCACCGCCAGCTCGGGAATGCGCTCGCGCACCGCCTGCGCCATGGTGTTGCCGGTCAGCAGCAGCAGCGTAAAGAAGACCGCGCCCATGATCGCGGTGACGATGAGGCCGATGTCGGCGAACTGCTTGAGAAACGCCTGATTGAAGGCCTGCTCGGTCTGTGTTTTGGTCTCATGATCCGAATTCTCGCTGATCGCATCGATCGCCTGCGCCACGGCGTCGCTGCGGCTCGAATCGCTCAGCTTCACCATCCACCACCCGACCCGTTCCTTGACGAAGTCGTTGGCCTCGTTGAAGTAATCCCAGCGGAAGAAAAGCTGGTTTTCTTCGCCTTGCCGCTTGTCGTCCTTGACGCGATAGATGCCCACCAGCTTGAACTGCCAGTCGTTGCTGCCGCGGGTAGGAAAGATGGTGGCCTGCAGCGGAATCGTGTCGCCGATCTTCCAGCCGTGCTTCTTCGCCAGCAGCTGACCCACCACGGCACCGTTGCGCGTATCCCGGAACGCCTTGAGCTGCGCGGCGCTGATGTCGTACTCGGGGTAGATCTCGAAGAAATCCTCGCCCACCGACATGTTGGGAAAGAAATTGCGCTGGTCCTGGTAGATGCCACCGAACCAGGCGGCGCGTACCGCCTTCTTCACCCCGGGAACCTGCTGGATCTGCGACTCGATCCGCAGCGGAAGCATCTGCGTGATGGAGAGCTTGGAACCCACCACCAGCCGGTCGTAGCCCGCCACCTCGGAACTCGAGTTGAAAGCCACGCGCACCGCGTCGAGCAACCCGAACAGCAGGAAGGCCGCGATCACCGACAACAGGGTCAGCAGCGTACGCGTGCGGCTGCGGAACAGCGCCGCCCAGATCAGGGAAAAATACTTCACGACGCGGTCCTCCCCTTCCGGTTCAATGCGCGACCGGCGATTCGGCCAGCTCGCCCTTGTCGAGGTGGATGGTGTGGGTCGCGTATTCGGCGGCCTTGGGATCGTGCGTCACCAT
>JBGTIG010000055.1:0-5736 GCA_041745755.1 Lysobacterales bacterium | reverse complement strand
CACCAGAAAATCGGGGCCCGAAGGCCCCGATCGCTGGAACGTGCGGCAGCTGCCTGCCGTCAGAGTTGTTCGAACCCGTCCGCGAACAGCTGGTCGGACGGTGCGCAACCCACCACCGACACGTCATCGACATACCAGCCATGCGCCGTGCCGACGCTGCTGTCGGTCAGGACATGGAAGCGGAACTGGACGCTCTGCCCCGCGACCATGCCTGCGTCGAGGCTGGCGCGCGTGTAGGGCTGCGTTCCGCACCAGGCCTGCTGGCCGTTGGGGAGCCCGCCGTCGTAGAAGTCCTGAAGCACGTTCGATGCAGGGATCGGCGTCCAGTTCGCGCCACCGTTGGTGGATATTTCGACAAAGCCGCCGTCGAAGCAACCCGGATTGTTCGGCTCCATCGTCACATCGTGCTGGAAACGCAGCGTCGGCAGCTGGATACCTGCGGGAATGGCTATCGCCGGAGACATCAGCCTCTGGTCGGATGTGACCGCCACGTCCCTCGCGAACCAAGACGTGGTGCCGCTGAACGGTCGTGCGGTGCTCTGCACCCAGGTGTTGCCGGTCGCCGGGTTGATCGTCCAGCCGTTGATGCCGCTCTCCATGTTGTCGAAGAAGACGGTCGTGAGTGAGCTGCCCGGCCCGCACTGGCCGACCTGTGGCCGCGTGACGAACGAGCGCACCGCCGAGACCAATCCATCGCCGCAGACGTTGTCGGGCCGGACGCGCCAGTAGTAGCGGCTGCCGAAAGCGAGCACACCCGCCGGCAACTGGTACGAGGTCGTCGTGAGGTTCGGGCTCGTGTGGAGGATGTTGGCGAAGCCCGGATCGGTCGCAACCTCGAGGATGTAATTGACACCCTGTGTCGATGCCGTCCAGGTGAACAACGGCGCCAACGCCGTGTTGCTGGCGTCTGCAGCGGGTACACCGAGTGCCGGAGCACCCGGTACCGCCGTGAACAGATCGAGGTCGACGGTTCGCGAACGACCCACCGGTGGCGCGCCGCCCGTGCCCGTGACGGTGATCGTGTAGCTGCCGGCCGCTGCCGCACCGGTGTTGCCGATCGTCAGCGTGCTCGACCCGGGTGTCACGACGCTCGGCGGCGCGAAGGTCGTGGTGGTGCCCGCGGGCTGCCCGCTGGCCGAAAGCGCGGCCGATCCGGTGAAACCGCTGTAGGCATGCGCATCCACGGTGTACACCGCATTGGCTGGCGCACACACCTGCTGATCGAGCGGCACCGCCGCAATCCCGAAGCTTGGCGTGCCGCATTCCGGGAACCGGAACGCGCCGGCCCGCAGGGTCCAGGTGGTGCCACTGGTGACGAAATGCTCGTTGACGTACCAGAACGTGCAGTCATCGGTGGAGTCGACGTTCATGGAGGTGTAGTCGCCCCAGCGCCGCGTGGTGGCGGTGAGACCGCCAGTTCCCGTGACAATGGTGCCTTCCCCCTGGGCCATCTGGCCGAGCGGATCGCTCTCGAGACGTCCGGTGTAGCGGATGCCGGGAAAGTCCTGGGTACCCGCCACGCTGTAGCCGAGCGCCATGTTGCCGGACTGGTCCGCGGCGATCGATCCCATCCAGCGCTGCACGCCGTCCGCGGGCGCAAAGGTGCTGTCCTGGTAGAGCACCGGCGTCGTGTCCTGCAGATTGCGCAGCTCCCACCAGCGGATGCCGGCGAAGACTTCTGTCGCTTCGACCGACTGGTTGGTGACGATGGACTCGTAGCTGCCGTAGTTGCGATACGCCGCGCGGTTCATCGGACGCTGACGATAGGAAAGGATGTCGACCGCGCCGAGGGGCGCAGGTTGCGGAATGCAACTGCGCCCGTTGCAGGGATAGATGGTGTCGTACGGTGCGATGCGCACTGGCGGTGCCAGCACGAATGTCGAGGCAGGCGGGTTCGCGAAATTGATGTCGAATTTCCAGAGGAAGATCATGTCCTGCGTCGCGCCATACGGACCGCCGTCGTCGGCGGTGCCCACGAAGTACGCCGGGCTTCCCGGCGGCGGCGGCGTGCTGCCGTCGAGGTCGGCCGGCAGCAGCCCGTCGCCGAGGAACGGGGCGCTCTGCGTGTTCATGACGTTCACGAAGGAAATGATGAGGGGCGAAGGATTTCCGATCAGCATCTGCGCGCGATCGACCGCGTAGGCGCCGATGGCGCTGTTGCCGAGCTCACGCGTGCTCATGAGGTAGGCGTTGGGCCACACGCCGAACTTGGGATAGTCCGGGAACACGGCGGTGGGGAAGGCGTATCGGAAATAGGTACCCGTGGGGTCGCTGGTAGTGGACAGCGCCACGCACAGAAAAAATCCGGGGCCCACATCGTCCGAGAACTGCGTCAGCAGCCAGCGGTCGGCGAGCTGGTCGTAGAGCACGATGGGGTCACCCGCATTTTCGGTCTGGCAAGGACCGCCGAAGCCGCTGAACAACGTGTTGATATTCGCGGGCCCGAACACCGAAGTTCCGGTCTTGCTGAAGATCTGGAACGACGAGTTCGACATGCGCACGTAATGGTTGGGTCCGACATCGCCATTCGGATCGGGCGGGTTCGCGGTGCCGGTGCCCACCACGAAGTTCTGGATCGGGGCGGGAATATCGAGCGGGGGACCACTCCAGTCCTGCACGCGTTCGTCGCGATCCTGCTCGCCGTAAGTCAGCTTGCCCGGCGGATCGGGATCCACCATCAGGCTGCCGAACCAGCCTTCCGGCCCCAGATCCGGGGGCGGGATGACGGTGACGTCGCGCAACGGTGGCGATACGTCGAACTGGATCGCGGTCGCCGCGAAGTTGAAGGTGCCGCTCAGTTGCGGCGGCGGCTCGGGTTGCTCGGCGGCGATTGCGATGCGGGTCGCGATGAGGCCGGCTCCGATAAGGAGCGCAGCACCTGCTGTGCGGACGATGGAAGCGAAGGTCATGCGTGGATCCCCCAGGGCGGATACGGTCAGGCGACGGTGGCCTGGCTTGAAGTGGGTCGCGGGTCTACGCGCCAGTGAAGCGTGTCGACGCGGCGTGGAGCCGGAAATCGGTTCAACCGTCACTCCGGGGACATCTTAGCCCATGCACGCGACCGGACCGTTCGCGACCTCGGACACACGCGTGTCGCCTCACTCGCGGTGGCGCAAGATCCGCGCTCATCCCTCAGGCAGCGACATCGGCTGACGCCATGCGGTGCTGCGGCGCCACGCGGTCGGCCACGAGCGTGCAAACGCGAACATAGCCGTGTCGCTGCCAGTCCTGTAGTTCGGCCATGTCGATCGGGCGTCGGCCCTTGAGTTCCGCGCGGCCCACCGCGGTCAGTTCGACCTGTTCGACCCGTCGTCGCCCGGCGTTCTTGGCGAGATACAGGGCGGCATCGGCCCAGCGGATGGCGTCGGCCAGCGGCGCTCGCCAGTCCGGTGCAAGCGGATGGCGGACGTAGCCGCCGGACACGCTGACCGGCATTGCGTGCCCATGCCACGGAACCGGCGTCGATTCGATTTCCGCGAGCAGCCGTTGTGCGTCCTGCTGCAGCGCTGCCGCTTCGAGGCGATGAAGGACAACCAGGAATTCCTCACCGCCCCAGCGATAGAGTTCGTCGCGCTCGCCCAGCACGCGGCGGATGCGCTCGACCACGGCGATCAGCACCGCATCCCCGGCTTCGTGGCCGAACTGGTCATTGGTGGCCTTGAAGTTGTCGAGGTCCAGCAGAAGCAGGCCGGTGGCGCTCGCGTCAGGGACCGTCCCGGCTGACCTCGCGTCGCGTCGCCGCTGGAACTGGTAACGGCTGAATGCACCGGTGAGCGCGTCGAAGCGAACCACGTCGGACAACGTATCGCGTTCGCTGCGGGCCCGGCGGATCGACACGTACAAAAACGCGGACAGGCTGACCGCCAGCAACGCCAATACGATCGCCAGCGCCTTGCCCAGCCTTTCCGATTGCAGGCGTGCTTCCTGGATCTGATTCTGCGCCGACAGGCTGTCGACGCGTCGCTCGAGTTCCTGCGCGGCGTGGCGTGCTTCGAGCTCGGCGATCGCGCGCCCCCGTTCGTTGCGGAACAGCCGGGACCACAACTGATTCCGTTGTTCCATCAGCGTGACCGCCTGGCCGTCGAGCTGCCTCTCGCGCAATGCCTTGATCTGCCGATCCAGTCCGCCGAGCACATCGACGAAATGGCCTTTTGATTCGAAATAGCCCGCAGCCTTCCGCATCAGAGCAAGTCCGGCATCGACCTGACCCAGCTGCATCAGTGCGTCGCCACGAAGCTCCCATGACTTGGCGACGTAGTACTCGTACTTCTGCCGGCCCGCCAGAGCCTCCAGTCGATCGATGGTCGCAATCGCCTCGCGCGGTCTCGACATGGCCAGCAGCAATCCCGCGCGCAGTGTTTCGAGTCGCATCGCGGCGAACGACGAGGGATGGGTGGCGGCGAGCGCATCGGCCGCGGCGAGCGAACGCTCTGCGTCGCCCAGCTGGCCTTTTTTCATCAGCGCCGTTGCGCGTGCGCCGAGCAATGAAATCCGGTTGGCGACCGGGATGTCGTCAATCGGCAGCGCGAACGCCCGTTCGACGTACTCGAGCGCGGGGCCCGGCAGATCCATCGCGACGTAGAGTTCGGCGATGGTGGCGAGACGGAACAGGCGTGCGCGGACGCTGCCGATCGGGAGCCGGGCTGCCCAATCCAGCGCCGCCAGCTGGTGCCGCAGCGCGGTGTCGAAATTGCCGGCGTCGAAGTACATGTTGCCGTAGCTGAGTTCGAGCGCGGCCATCACCTCGGCGGAAGCGTCCGAGCTCAATCGCGCGCGCACCGCGTTGAGCTGATCCAGGTACTTGCCGATGTCGTCGTCGGTATGGCTGAGGTAAATGCGGTTGATGTCCATCAGGCTGGCCGTGTCTGCATCGCCGTTGGCGACCGCAAGATCACGCAGCGTTCGCATCAGGGACAGTTTCTGGTCGAAGCTGAGGCTCTCGTCTTCAACCGCCAGACGTGCGCGGAGCAACTCGCGCCGCAAGGGGTAGGGCGCGTTCCCGTCAACCCGGGTTTGCAGGCGACGCAGTTCCTGGATCGCGTCGGTCGACGCGTCGCCGGCGGCTCGCAATGCCTGCAACTGCGCGATCAGGTCATTCGATTGCGTGGCCTCTGCCAGCGCCGACGGGTTTGCGACCGCCATCAACAGCGCGCACCCCAGCGCTCTCCACAGCACCCGTACCAGTCGACTCCCCGGCGGAACGCCCATCAGGCCGTTGACTCCCCATGCCGGTCGGATCTCCGCGGAATTCACGTACGCATCGCCCGCCGGAATAGTGGGGTGATTATCGGCCAGGCGAAGCGCAATGTGAGAGTGCGAGGCAGGGGGCGGCGCAGCTGGAGCGCCGGCGAGCCGGCAGGGAATTCTGCCGGGCGCGACCGATCATGGGAAGCCGCGCGGCGCGGTGCGTTCGCGGTGATTTTCGCGGCACGCTGCATGGGCTACGCTGCGACCGGCCCGGTGGCCGGGCGCAGCCCTGCGCCATGCGGAGCCGGTTGAACCGGGGGAGCTGTGATGAGGGAGTTGGAAGCCGCGCCCGCGGGCGACGGATTGCCTCCGGCGTGGCGGCAGCGCACGGATCGCCTGGTACCGGAGTTCGGCGGGCGCGCCGGTGAGTATTTCGGCATCTGGTTCGTCAACCTGCTGCTCAGCATCGTCACGCTTGGCATCTATTCCGCGTGGGCCAAGGTTCGCACCGAGCGGTACTTCTACGGCAACACGCGGCTTGCGGGTTCA
>JBGTIG010000054.1:0-9891 GCA_041745755.1 Lysobacterales bacterium | reverse complement strand
TTCAACGAGGCGCGGCAACTCGTCGACGACGTAGTCGTACATGCGGTAGTGCGTGGCGAAGGGCGCCTCGGTGGCATTGACGTAGAAGCCGGCGCCGAGTCCGAGATCGTAGCCATCGCCGTCGGCGACACCCTCGCCGCGCGGGCTGGTGTCGGGCGCGATGAGAATCATGCCGTGTTCCGCAGCATGGCGCTGCGCGCCCGCCTTGCCGATGAAGTTCTGTTCCGTGCAGGTCAGTCCCGACAGCCAGTACAGCACGGGGCAACGCGACCCGGCGGCCTGCGGTGGCAGGTACACGCCGACGCGCATGCTGCAGCCGAGCGTCGCCGAATCATGTTCCCAGACCTGCTGTCG
Organism: Lysobacterales bacterium; assembly: GCA_041745755.1. Lineage (GTDB taxonomy): Bacteria > Pseudomonadota > Gammaproteobacteria > Xanthomonadales > Ahniellaceae > JBBQNY01. Next base: position 9,537 of record JBGTIG010000054.1, on the reverse strand, counting down.
ACCGCCGAAACTCGCGTGATCCTCGATGCGTCGCACGACTGGGTCCTTCTGGTGGCGTGCCGCATTCTAGGCGCAGCTCGCCGGCTGGAACCTGCCCGGTTCGCCGCGGCTTCGGAGTTTGCGGTCGTCGCGACTGGGGTCGCTCCCACAAAGGGCGGGCACTATGGGGTGCATGTATCCGGGTCGTCCTGTGGGAGCGGCCCCGGCCGCGACAAGGGTTTTCCCGCGGCAATGGACCCTGCGGCATTGGAGTTTGCGGTCGCGGCTGGGGTCGCGCCCACACGATTTTTGGGCTACGGAGTGCTGGATGCCGACGGGTTGCGGTCGTCTTGCGGCTGGAAGTGAATCACGGTGCGAATGGATTTGCCGGCGTGCATGAGGTCGAAGGCCTCGTTGATGCGCTCGAGCGGCAGGCGGTGCGTGATGAAGGAATCGAGGTCGATCTCTCCGCGCATGGCCTGTTCGACCATGCCGGGCAACTGCGTCCGGCCCTTGACGCCGCCGAAGGCCGAGCCGCGCCACACGCGCCCCGTCACCAGCTGGAAGGGGCGCGTCGAGATTTCCTGACCCGCGCCCGCGACGCCGATGACGATGCTCTCGCCCCAGCCCTTGTGGCAGCACTCGAGCGCCGCACGCATGACATCGACATTGCCGATGCATTCGAAACTGTAGTCGACGCCACCATCGGTCATTTCCACGATGACGTCCTGGACCGGCCGCGGCTCGGCGCGCGGATCGATGCAGTCTGTCGCACCCATTGCACGCGCGCGCTCGAACTTCGCGGGATTGGTGTCGATGCCGATGATGCGCGAGGCACGCGCCTGCACCGCGCCCTGGATAACCGCGAGCCCGATGCCGCCCAGGCCAAACACGGCGACCGTCGCACCGGGCTCGACTTTCGCGGTGTTGTGCACGGCGCCGATACCCGTCGTGACGCCACATCCCAGCAGGCAGACCTTCTCGAGCGGCGCCTCCGGATTCACCACCGCGAGTGAAACCTCCGCGACCACGGTGTACTCGCTGAAGGTGCTGCAACCCATGTAGTGGTGCAGCGGCTGCCCCTCGAACGAGAAGCGCGACGTTCCGTCCGGCATCACGCCACGGCCCTGCGTCGCGCGCACGGCCTGGCAGAGATTGGTCTTGCCCGAGAGGCAGAACTTGCACTTGCGGCATTCGGCCGTGTACAGCGGGATGACGTGATCGCCCGGCTTGACGCTGGTAACGCCGTCGCCGACCTCGACGACCACGCCGCCGCCTTCGTGGCCGAGCACCACCGGGAACAACCCCTCGGGATCCTCGCCACTCAGCGTGAACGCATCCGTATGGCAGACGCCGCTGGCGTGGATGCGCACCAGCACCTCGCCCGCGCGCGGCGGCTCGACATCGATCTCGACGACTTCCAGCGGTTTCCCCGCGGCAAACGCCACGGCAGCGCGACTCTTCATCGGAGACTCCCGGTTGCAAGGACGGGATCATAGTTGCCCTTGGCGAAAACCCGCCCGCCGCGCGCCGCGCGCCGCGCTTTGCGGTCACTCCGAGGCTGACCGCGTTGATCGCGCACCGGGTAGTACCTGACATTGCGAATTCGATCAGGGACCTTCGCTTGCGACCTTGGCCATGACGAGTGGGATGCAGGCGATCAGCACCTCAGAGATGAGCTTGGCGAATACGAAACCGATGGCCCACCCGGTGACTTCGCTTTCAATGAGCAGCGTGACGATCCAGAAGCTGCCCATGGCGACCGCCAGCATGGCGATACCGGCGCCGATCGATTGCTCCGGCGATACACGTGCCTTCCTGGCCACGAACTCGACCCCCTTGAAGCCACCGATGGCCACCGCAAAAAACGGCATCGCGAACGGGATGCCGCCGAGGATCAGCGTAAGGAAGCGCGCCATCGCGTCGTGCGAAACGCTCGAATGGAATGGCCCACCGTGCCGCCGGTAGTGGGCGCTGTCGCTGAACGCGTGGAACAGCGCAAACGCCAGCGTCGCCGCCAACGGCCAATGCAGACCTGCGTTGATCCAGGTCTCGCGGGATCGGAGCGCCAGGACGTCTCCGTAGCCGCCGATCAGGAGCAACGTGATGCCGTAAGCCCCGCCAAGCCACACTGCCAGGAACAAGAGAACGCCAAGCCGCTCGCGCCAGGGCTTGGGCTGTTCGAGCCAGTCCCGCTTCGGTATCAAACGGTGCTGGATCCAGGCAACTGTCACCAGCAGCACGGCTTCGACCATGACCAGCGCTATGAGGTGCGCCGCGCGGAATCGACCGCTGAGCAACAGCCACAACACCAGTGAATTGCCCGCCAGCACCAGCGCGACATTCGCCGCGACGGCCAGGCGCCCTTGCGAAGGGAATCGCTTGAGATAGTTCAGCGCATCCGCGCGCGTCAGTGTCTCGCCACCTGCGGAGGATTTGCCGACGGGGTTTGAAGACTTCGCTTTCGTTCTGCTCAACGCCCATCCCCCACGGAATCTCGCCGATCCTGCCTGTCTGGCAGGGCGCAGCCGCATGGTCGAGTCGCGCTCCGGGGCAATGTGGTCCGGGCAAAGCGCAGTGCGGGCGTCGGCTGCACGTTCAATTTCGGCCTGCCTGTTCGGGATCCGAGGGATTTCTCAGCCTTCCGGGCGGGCTTTGACACGACGACCCGCCAACGGCGTCCCTGCGTGCAGCTGGGGCGGCAATCCCTGCAACCACTAGCGCCACAGCCCGACGCCTACTGCGTGACGGACTCGAAGCCGTTGGCGAAGAGGTCTTCGAGATTGATGGGCAGTCCTGCGTCGGACAACACCGCAACGTCCAGCGAGGAAATGGTGTATCGAGAGCCGCGGATGAAGACGACGCCATTCATGAGTTCATCCAGCAGCGTTGCGCCGGATGTCGCATCGCCGGAACTGGACAGGGAAGGCGACGCATCGATGGAAACCGGACCTTCGCAGGCGACCGTCGGCACCGGGGCGCCATGGCGCCACACCACGGGAGCGGAAGGCGACGCCAGCTTCTCTACGCCGAACGTTACGTTGCCCCAGTGCGTGATGTTGTTGATCGTGAGGTCCGGTGCCGTGCCCCAGGTGGGCACGGCGCGGGGCCCGTTGAACAGCGCAGGCGAGCCGGGAATCATCCAGCGGTCGAACGTCGACCAGAACGTCGCGGGTGGTACGCCGTTTCCGTTGGCGAATCCGTTGTAGGCGAGCGCATGCCCGAGTTCGTGCAACGCCAGGCTCATCGCATCGGTGCGATTGAGTGGAACCGGAGCGGAGCGCGACGAGGGATCGGGATCGAACCACATTTCGGTGCGCAGATACGACAGGTTGACGTTGATCACGACGTCGCGGGTCGCGCCATTGGGATCGGATCCCGTGCGCAGCTCGTGCGCGGCGCCCTGCTCGAAGGTATCGCGTCCCCCGAACACGCCCACGAAGAACGATGTGTCGCTGCGACCGTCGATGCGCGCAATGTTGTTGTCGACCGCGATCTCGATCTCGATGCTGCGTGGGCCGGCGATCACCAGTTCTCGCGTCCAGCGCCGCCCGGCTTCCTGGAAGTGCGACGTCAGCATCGCGCTCATCGGTCGTCAGCACGTTGGCCGAAGGCGCGAACACCACCGGATAGGTCACCTGCGCTGCCGCAGGCAGGGACCAGAAGCAGCCAGCGGCGGCCGCCGCCAAAAGGTACAACCCGGCGCGCAGGGTGTTCAGCATTGCGGGGGACCTCGAAGCCGCAGCCCGCGTTCGATTGTGCGCCTGCACCCGACATCACTGCAACGCAGGGACCGGCGATCGCGTGGCGCCCTGCGGACCGTGCCCTGTGCACGCGATCAGGATTCTGCGGCGGAGCCGAGTTGCCGCCGGCAACAACGGGTCGAACGGCCGGCGCGCCAATCGGGGCCGTCGGCAGGTCAGAACCACTGGGGTGGCATGTCGAACGCGCTGGGTTCGGCGTCACGCACGAGCCGCGCGGCGAGCTCGATCCGGGGCAACTCGGTCGCGAAGAAGAAACGGCAGGCGGCGAGCTTGCCGCGATAAAAATCCGCATCGGCGTCTCGTGCCTGCGGCAGGGCACGGGCGGAAACCATCGCCTGCCAGAGCCACAGCCAGCCGATGACCAGGTGACCGAGCAGTGTCATGTAGTGCTCGGCGTTCGCGAGGGCGAGCCGCACCTCACCGTTCGCCATGCGTCGCCCTGCTGCCGCGGTGGCGTCCGCAGCCAGACGGATGCACGCTTGCAACTGCACAGCGAGTTCGCCGAGTCCCGCAACGCCGTTGGCATCCGTGCAGGTCGCGCCGATGCGCTCGAGCAGCAGCTTGAGCGCCGCTCCTTCCTGCATCATCGCCTTGCGACCCAGCAGGTCGATCGCCTGAATGCCGTTGGTGCCTTCATGGATCGGATTGATACGATTGTCGCGCCAGCTCTGTTCGACCGGATACTCGCGCGTGTAGCCGTAGCCGCAGAGGATCTGTATCGCGAGATCGTTGGCCTTCAGCGAATATTCCGATCCCCACGACTTGATGATCGGCGTCAGCAGTTCCAGCAGCAGGTGACTGTCGCGCCGGACGGCGGCATCGTCGTCCTGTGCCGCGTCAACCAGCATCGACGCATGAAAGCCAAGCGCCTGGGCGCCCTCGACGTAACACTTCTGCTGCAGCAGCATCCGCCGCACGTCGGCGTGTTCGATGAGCGTGACCGGGCGGGCGAACGGCTCCTTGTTGTCGGGATGGCGACCCTGCCTGCGCTCGCGCGCGTATTTCAGCGAGTACAGGTATCCGACGCAGCCCTGTTGCACCGCGCCCATGCCGACGCCGATGCGTTCCTCGTTCATCATGTGGAACATCGCGGAGAGTCCCTGGTGCGGCTCGCCGACAAGGTACCCGTGGCAATCGTCGGCCTCGCCGAACTTTAGGAAGGTGTTGACGCTGCCGCGCTGGCCCATCTTGTGGTTGAGGCCGGCCAGTCGCACGTCGTTGCGCGGGCCACGCGACCCATCAGGCTCGACACGCCAGCGCGGCACGATGAAAAGGCTGATGCCGCGCACGCCGGCGGGTGCGCCCCTGATCCTCGCGAGCACCAGATGCACGATATTCTCGCCGAGCTCGTGATCGCCCGCGGAGATCCACATCTTGGCTCCGTGCAGCCGATAACTCCCGTCGTCCTGCACGCACGCCTCGGTCGTGAGATCGGCGAGGGACGAGCCCGCCTGCGGCTCCGACAGGCACATCGTGCCGTAGTAGCGGCCCTGGATGAGGGGCAGCATGTAGAGGCGCTTCTGCTCGTCGGTGCCGTACACCTCGAGCAGATTCGCCGCGGCGCGTGCGAGCGCCGGATACGCGATCGTTCCGGGATTCGCCGCCGAAAACATCGAGTCGCAGACGGTCGTCACCACGAACGGCAGCTGCATTCCTCCGTGCGCGAAATCCGCCAGTGCGGCGGTGAAGCCGGCCTCGTTGAACGCATCGAGCGCCTCGCCGATTTCGGGGATCAGCTGCACGCGACCCTCAACCATCTGGGGCTCGTTGAGATCGGACTTGCGGTTGTGCGGGAGAAACGTCGTCACCGCCACGCGGTGCGCAAGCTCGATCGCCGCGTCGAAGGTTTCGCGGCTGTGATCGGCGAAGCGGGGATAACGCGTCAGCGTCTCGATATCCAGCAGCTCGTACAGCAGAAAGTCCAGGTGGCGCCTGTCGACAAGCGGGCTCGCGTTCGCGTCATTCATCGTTCGATCTTCCCGTCTGTCGAGCGCCTGCCTGCAACCTGATGCCGGTGGCGAGCGGCGGGTTTCCGCACGACGCGGATGTTAACGGGATCGTGCACGATACCGCCGACGATATCGCGCGGCTGTCCTTCACGCGGGGTCGAAAGGTCGCCGCTTTGCGCGACCGCATCTCGAGCGCCGCAAGCGCGATCGCCGGTCTCCCCGAGTCGGCGGCATCGAGACCGTTCCGACGTGTCGCGTTTCGTTGCAATCAAGTCCCTTGGTCGCTCGCATCAGGGCACGGCGCCGGACCGGCCGTCAGTCTGGCGAGTGCGCACTTGCCACACCGGCATTGTTGCTGTAAATCGGATGTCTGCGCAGTCGTGCGCCACTTTCCGAATCACCGGCGAGCCCCCTTAAACGGCGGTTTTCGTCTTCCGTCCTGCTCATCTGCTAGGGGAGTGTCGTCAATGCGTTCATCCTTACGCGTGTCCATGCTGGCGTCCGTCATCGGTGCATCTCTCCTGGGTGCGGCTTGGCAACCCCAGGTCGCATTTGCCGCCCAACCGCAGTCCATCGAACAACGAGAGTCGTATATCGTCAAATTCGTGGAGCCAGGACTTCTCTACTATCAGGGCGGCATAGGCGAGCTGCGCGCCACTGCGCCGAAAGGAGAGGGCTATGGCGTCGACACGGAAAGCACTGCGGCAGTGGCCTACCGGACGTACCTGGTCAATGTAAAGCAAATCTACATGGCTGCCATCAGCGCACGACTCGGACGCGCGGTGCCGGTTACACACGAATACGTCGCGGCGTACAACGGTGTGGCGATGATGCTCACCGCCAGTGAGGCCGCGAGCCTCGCCAGCGTGCCGGGCGTCGTTGAAGTACGCCGCGCCGGAGAAGAGTATGTCCATACCTACCGCGGCCCAAGCTTCATCGGCGCGGACACGGTGTGGGATGGAACCAACGTGCCGCCCGGTCTGGGAGGCGGAACGCGGGGCCAAGGGGTGGTGATCGCGGTGCTCGATTCGGGTGTGAACACCAATCATCCGTCTTTCGCAAACGACGCGAGCTGCGGCTTCACTCCCGCCAACCCGAAATTGTTGAGTGCGCGGGATTGTGCAACATCGTCCGGTGGCGTCTGCAACGGTCCGGTGCCGGAAGACAACGAACCCGGTGGCTCCGGCCATGGAAGCCATACCGCGAGCACGGCTGGCGGCAATACGCTTACCAGCGCGACGGTTCCGCCGCCGCCGATCCCGGGCGGCTTCACCAGCATTTCAGGCGTCGCTCCGTGCGCTCAAGTTCGGACGTACAAGGTCTGCGCCACGTCGAGTTGCAGCGGCGCTGCGATCGCGGCGTCGATCGACAACGCGATTCTCGACGGTGTCGACGTGATCAATTTCTCGATCTCCGGTGGCCGGACGCCCTGGAGCGATTTCGATCGGGATTTTCTCGACGCTACGAATGCGGGCATTTTCATCGCGGCATCGGCGGGCAACACGCGCGCGGAAATCCCCGACCCCGTGGGGGAGGTAAATCACCTGGGTCCCTGGGTAACCACAGTCGCCAACTCGACGCATGATTGCAATGTCGCCGGCACGGGTCTGCTGAGTGCGACCGGTTCGAGCCAGCCGCCACCGGCCGCGACGCAGAATCTTGTCCTCACCCCCGGTGCGAGTTGCAGCCCTGGGACTGCCGCGCCCAATCTCCCGATCCGCCACAGCCTCGCGAATCCGCTGGGCTGCACTGCGAACGGGGGATTCCCGGCCGGATTCTTCACCGGCGCCGCCGCGCTCATCTCGCGTGGTACCTGCACCTTCGAGGAGAAGATCAATAATGCCGCCGCCGCCGGTGCGACCGTCGCATTGATCTACAACAACACCACCGGCGTGATCAACATGGCTACCGGCGGCGCTTCCCTGCCTGCGTACAGCATGCTGCAGACGGACGGCCAGGCAATGGTTGACTACATTGCGCTGAATGGAGTGGCGGGGACCACTGTCAATTTCGCACCCGCGGCGCTGCAGGGCGATGTCATCAATGGTAGTAGCCTGCGAGGACCGTCCACGCTCACCTCCGTGAACAAACCCGACATCACGGGTCCTGGTACTGGCATTCTCGCCGCAACCGGCGATTTCTCGTCTCAAGTCAATTACGGTCGCCTCACCGGCACGTCGATGTCGTCTCCGCACATCGCGGGCGCGGCGGCGCTGATCCGCTCCGTACAGACAATCTGGAGTCCCACTGAAGTACGCTCCGCGATGATGCTGACCGCGTCACGAGCCGGATTCCTCGAAGACGGCACGACGCCCTGGCACGCGGATATCGTGGGATCGGGCCGCATCGATCTCACGAAGGCCGTCAGGGCGGGCCTGCTGATGGACGAGACCTTCGCCAATTATCTGGCTGCCAATCCGGCGACTGGCGGCAATCCGGCCACGTTGAACCTGCCGAGCATGCGCAACGTCGCCTGCGTTTCGACCTGTAGCTGGACGCGCACCGTCAAGAACGCCTTGCCGATGGCCACGACCTGGAACGTAACAGTCGAGAACCCGGCGGGAGTCACGGTCTCCGTGGTTCCGACCAGCTTCAGCTTCACGGGACAGGGCGTAGTTACCGCCGCCGATATTTTCCGCAACAGCTTCGAAGCCGGTGTGCCACTCGAATCCCAGCAGCTTGTCGTCATCGCCACCCCGACGCAGCCGCTCACGAGCGTGACCTTCGCTCGAGTGATTCTCACTGAAGCCAATGGTCGAGCGCCAGAATCCAGCATGTACGTGGCCGTCGATACCCCCTGACTTCTCTCGAAACCGCGCAAGCAGAAACCCCGGCCAAGGCCGGGGTTTTTTTGGTTGGGATCCGCCCGCTGTCGATGATCGTTGCCGGACGAAGTCGAGCCGACCTTCTCCGCAGTGGATTGCCGATGAGTGTCTGGTGTGGCGACGGTTCCAAAAGCTCTTTGCGCATGTGATTCGTCGCCGGCGCGATCCTTCGCGATCCCCGGTGAAAGATCCGAGCTAGCTGCGATCGCGCCACGCGTTGCGGATGTGCTTCGGCACGAGGTCGATGGCGTCGCGGAGCCATGGCAGAAAGCCGCGCTCGCCGTCGGGGAGGTGGGTGAATTTGCGCGCTCGCGCGGGATTGGGTGGAACCGCTGCACCGGATTCCGCCGGCAACCCGGGCCCGTCCACCCGGTCCGCGCCCACCGGCGGAATGGACGAGCCTGCGCGTGCAATGCCGGCGGCAGGTGTCGCCGCGTCATCGTCTGCGGGAAGCTCGCAAAGGAAGAGTCTGCACTCGCCGATTCCTTCCACGTCTTCCGAATGCCACTCGCCTTCCGGCGCGTTTTCGAGCGCGTCCCGGAACTGCGTGGTCAGCAGCACGTAATCGCGTCGATCCACGCTGTTCTTGAGCAACCGGTGCACCAGTATCACGCCCTCGCCAGCCAGCTCCTCGAACTGACGCACCTGCTTGATCGCCACCTCGTCCACGTGCACGACGAACTTGAGCTTGAGGTTTCCCACGTTCGCGCACGCATGGCATTCGCAATGACGCCGCTGGGTGCGGATGCGTGCCAGCTGATCGGTGAAAGCCGTGCGCAGCCGATAGACCTGCGCCAGCACCGACGCGCAGGCGGCGCCGGTCGACGGGCCGGCGTCAGCGAACAGCAGCGCGGCGTCGCCTTCCAGTTTGTTGACCTTGAGCGGATGCTGCGCGCGATCGATGATCGACTCCATGAGTTCGGTCACGATCTGCTCGGCGTGCTTGAGGCTCACGGCACGATGCGTGATGAAGCGGGTGTAGCCGCTGATGTCTGCCACCACGAGCACGCACTGGGTGAT
>JBGTIG010000053.1:0-13553 GCA_041745755.1 Lysobacterales bacterium | reverse complement strand
TCTGGCTCGACTATATCCGCCAGCACGGCAACTTCCTCCAGCCGCCCGGTCTCGGCGCCCTCGCACTCGCCGGCGCCGCGCTTCGCAACAGTGCGCTCAGCGTCGGTCTATACGCGCTCATGCTGGTGATGCTGCTCGTCGCCCTGCTGCTCGCGGGCGTCCTGCCGGAATCGGTGGCAGAAGTATCCGTCGGCAGTTGCCGGGTGTGGGACGCAGGAACCTTCGCCCCCGCCTTCTGCTTCGACGTCGCGGCGCTGCTTGCGACCGCGCTAATGACCATCGTGGTGCTGATCGTTGCCTACAGTCTCGCGACCTTCATCCTCAGCTTCGAAGGCTGGGTGCGCTGGCTCTGGGGCGCGCTGGCGTTCACCGGGTTCGCTCTGATGATGGGGGTGGCGCTGCGTCCCGAGGTATTGACCGCCAGCAACGCCGCCAGCGTCACGCCCGGGCGCATCGACGTGCTGCTGACTTCGGCCTTGCTGCTGCCGACGGCATTCGCGCTGGGGTTCGCGCTCTGGCTTGCGACGTTGCATGTGGTGCGCCGGCGGCGCAAGTCCGTCGCCGCCGGCTCGCGCGCCTATCGATTGCGCCTCTGGCTGCAACGGCTGACCGGCACGCTCACTGGGGCCGTACTGATGCTGGCGGCACTGCTCGCACTGCCTTTCGCCAGACACTGGATGGGCGGCGCCGGCACGCTGTCGCTCACGGCGCTCGCCTCCATCGCCGCGCTGTACCAGGCTTTCTGGTCGCGTACCCGCTACCTGCCACGATCGCTCGCGACGCACGCCCGGCTGCTCGTCACCGCGGGACTGGTGCTGGCTGCCGCGATGCTGGTCGCGTACAACCTGGCGCTCGCGATGCAGACGCTGCCGTGGGTATACCTGCTTGCGATCGCGGGTTTGCTGCTCGTCATCGCGTTCTGCACCAATCTCAACCAGTTCGGCCTCAACCGCATGTATCGCGACCGGCTGATGGAAACCTTCATGCCGAACCTTTCCGGGATCGACAGCACGCAGTGGGAGCTTGCGACCGACGCCGACGGGCGCGAGCTTGGGCGCCTGCAGAGCCTGTGGCCGCCACCACCCGATTGCCCGGATCGATTGACGCTCTATCCCCTCGTCAACACCAATCTCGTGCTGGTCGATTCTGCGGTAGACACTTACCGTGGTCGCGCCGGCGACAGCTTCGTGCTCGCGCCCGGTGCCTGCGGCAGCGACGCCACGCACTGGACGCAGACGCACAATTTCGCGGACACCGAACTCGCCGCGGCAACCGCGATGGCGGCGTCCGGGGCCGCCGCCAATCCCAACACAGGACCCGGTGGCCGCGGCATCACGCGCAATCGGCTCGTGTCCTTCCTCATGTTCCTCATGCAGGCGCGGCTGGGGGTGTGGGTACGCAATCCCGGCGCGCTGCGGCCCGGTGCGAATGCCGCAACCCGCGTGCTCGGATGGTTGCTCGGGCAACGACCCAACTTCCTCGTGCCCGGCATCCGCGCTGGCCTGTTCGGACGAGGCCTGAGCGAAGACAGCTATTTCCTCGAACTCAGCGACGGCGGGCACTTCGACAACACCGGGGTGTACGAACTGGTCCGTCGCCGTACGCGCATCATCGTGCTGGTGCAGGCCGCGCAGGACGGTGGTGGGGGATTTGCCGACCTCGCAAACCTCACCGAGAAGATCCGCGTGGACTTCGGCGTGCACCTGCGCTTCGACGACGGGCTGCCGATCCCCGATCTCGTACCGCCGCCGCCCGCGCACGCGCAGGATCTTCCCGTTGCGCGACGGGGGTTTGCGATCGCGCGCATCCTCTATCCGGCGTACCAGGACGAACCCCGCTCCGCGGGCTGGCTGGTGCTGCTGCAGGCGACGCCGATTGCGAATCTCCCCGTCGACGTGCAGAGCTATCGGCATCATCAACGCGACTTCCCGCACGAGTCGACCGGCGACCAGTTCTTTCACGAGGCCCAGGTGGAGGCGTACCGTGAACTCGGCTACGCCGTCGCAAAATCCTTCTGCGCGCAATTGCTCGCGGCGGACCTTCCGTGGGAGAGCGATCCCCGTTTCAAGCCGCGCACCGCGCTGGCGGATCTGCGCGAGTGGCTGCGACCGGTCGAGGCGAATGCGTGATTGCGGTGGCTCCGCGATTGACCGGGGCATTGCGCCGGGAATACGAGGATCTGCTGCGCACCTGCGTCATCCCGCCGGCGCGATTCGGAGAAACCGACCGGATCGTGGAACGCCTGCGGCGCGATCGCGGGCGTTACGAGGCCGCCTGCGCCGGTAGCCGGGTACCTTGGGTCTTTGCCGGCATCGTGCATGAGCTTGAAGCGGGTGGGGTCTTCACGCGTCACCTGCACAACGGCGATCCGCTCAGCGCACGCACCCGGCGAGTGCCGAAGGGCCGTCCCCGACGAGGCGAACCGCCTTTCGCCTGGGAGACGAGCGCCGCCGACGCGCTGGCCTTGAGCGGCGCCACGCGGGCTCACGACTGGTCGCTGCCTTCCCTGCTGTATCGCCTCGAGGCCTACAACGGTTTCGGGTATCGATTGCATCACCCGGAAGTGCGTTCACCGTACCTCTGGGCCGGCAGCCAGCATTACGTGCGCGGCAAGTACGTGAGCGACGGCCGCTGGAGCGCCGCGGCGGTGTCGACGCAGATCGGTGGAGCGGTGCTGCTGCGACGGATGGCGGAACTCGGCATCGACGCCTTCGCGGTAACGTATCCCGGAGGCGAGCCCGCCGTGGTCGCGTACCACGCCGAGAAACCCGCCAACGCGGCGGTGCGGGCGCAAGCGCTCGAGCTGCAGCGCTGGCTCAATACCCATCGGGGCATCTTCCTGCGCGAGGATGGCTGGCCCGGCCCTGCCACCGCCGCCGCGTATCGGCGCGTCACCGGACACCCGCTACCCGGCGCGCCGCCCTGACGACCTCCCGCCAACGATGCCCCCGCAGGAACTCCGCGACTTGTTCCCTCGCCCCGTAAGCGCGTCACGCACCTTCCCCTCGCCCCGTGAAACGGGGAGAGGGTGGCGCGCAGCGCCGGGTGAGGGGCTGCCCCAGGACCGTCGGCATGTCCCACGTCTTGCACGCGCTCCCGGCGTCGGGCGGTCGTCGATCATGAATTCATCCGCCTGGTCGCGCAGCCCCTCACCCGCCCTTCGGGCACCCTCTCCCCGTTGTCACGGGGCGAGGGTATACGGCGGGAGCGCATCCGCGCTATTCATCGCTCCATCGCGACGAAGCGATATCCCCGCGCTATACTGCCCGCCTCCTCGCCGTCGAGGGGCGCTGCATGCCGTCAAGGCACAGGCTCGACGGACTTCGGGAAACCGAACGAACGGCGCCCTCCCGACTGGAGAAAACCTGATGAATGCCGTTCGCAGGGAAGACGCGTCCGCGTCTTCGCGCAATCCCGCTTCAAAAGACTTCCGCGTAGCCGACCTTTCGCTCGCCGACTGGGGCCGCAAGGAAATCGACATCGCCGAGCACGAGATGCCGGGCCTCATGTCGATCCGCCGCAAGTACGCGAGCGACGCACCGCTCAAGGGCGTGCGCGTGACGGGTTCGCTGCACATGACCATCCAGACCGCCGTGCTCATCGAAACGCTCAAGGACATCGGCGCCGACGTGCGCTGGGCGTCGTGCAACATTTTCTCGACCCAGGATCATGCAGCGGCGGCCATCGCCGTGACCGGCACGCCTGTCTTCGCGTGGAAGGGCGAGACGCTCGAGGAATACTGGAACGCGACGCTCGACGCCGTGACGTTCCCCGGCGGCAAGGGCCCGGAGCTCGTGGTCGATGACGGCGGCGACGTCACGCTGCTGATCCACAAGGGCTTTGAACTCGAACAGGGCTCGAAGTGGGTCGACGAGCCGGCCACCTCGCAGGAGGAGGGGATCATCAAGGACCTGCTCCGGCGCGTGGCGAAAGAGCGCCCGGGATTCTGGACCGGCGTGGTCAAGGACTGGCGCGGTGTCTCCGAGGAAACTACCACTGGGGTGCATCGGCTTTACCAGATGATGGAGGCCGGCAAGCTGCTGGTGCCGGCCATCAACGTCAATGACTCGGTCACCAAGTCCAAGTTCGACAATCTGTATGGCTGTCGCGAGTCGCTGGCCGATGGCCTCAAGCGCGCGATGGACGTGATGCTGGCCGGCAAGGTTGCCTGCGTCTGCGGCTACGGCGACGTCGGCAAGGGCTCCGCGCATTCCCTGCGCGCCTATGGCTGCCGCGTCATCGTCACCGAGATCGATCCCATCAACGCGTTGCAGGCGGCAATGGAAGGCTTCGAGGTCAAGACCGTGGAGGACACGCTCGGCATCGCCGACATCTACGTGACCACCACCGGCAACAAGGACGTCATCACCACCGCGCACATGCAGCGCATGAAGGACCAGGCGATCGTGTGCAACATCGGCCATTTCGACAACGAGATCCAGGTCGATGCGTTGCGGGAGCTGCCGGGTGTCGAACACATCAACATCAAGCCGCAGGTCGACAAGTACGTGTTGCGCGGCGTGGATGGGCAGCCGGCGCACGACATGTTCCTGCTGGCCGAAGGCCGGCTGGTGAACCTCGGCTGCGCCACCGGGCACCCGAGTTTCGTCATGTCGAACTCGTTCTCGAACCAGACGCTCGCGCAGATCGACCTCTGGGAACACCGCGACAGCTACGAGAAGACGGTCTATCGCCTGCCCAAGCATCTCGACGAGGAGGTTGCCCGGCTGCACCTCGACAAGATCGGCGTCAAGCTCACTCGTCTGACCGACGACCAGGCCGCGTATCTCGGCGTATCGCCCGACGGCCCCTACAAGCCGGATCACTACCGCTACTAGGGAAGGTCCGATCAGGTCATCCTGACTTGCCAGACCGGACGGGCTGATCAGGTGCTTGGGTGATTTGCCGGACCGCGCCCGGGAAGCAGGGGCGGAGGTAATCAGGTCTCGACCGGATTATCCCGCTCCTGGTTGCTGGGGGATTCGGTGCCCGTGGCGATCTGCACCTGGTTGCGACCGGCCGATTTCGCGCGGTAGAGCGCAAGGTCCGCGGCACGATACAGATTCTCGACGTCCGTGGCGGCGACAAGCGCTGCACCCGCGACACCGAAGCTGACGGTGATCGCAATGGCGGTTCCGCCTCCCGTCGTCAGCATGCATTGTTCCTGGGTCGCCACGCGGAATTTCTCGGCCCGCGCATGCGCATCGGCCAGTGGCACGCCGCGCAGCAGGACGGCAAACTCCTCGCCGCCGACCCGCGCGACCAGTGTCCTGCCGCTGGCGAACTCGCGCTGCAGTCGCTGCGCGAACGCGATGAGGCAGGCGTCGCCCTCGCTGTGCCCGAAGCGATCGTTGACCGACTTGAAGTGATCGATGTCGCAGAGCAGGAGGCTCAACGGCTCACGGGTGCGGTGGGCCTGTTCGACCGCGCTCCGCAGCGCGCTGTCGAAGTGCATGCGGTTGGAGAGTCCCGTCAGGCCGTCGCGTCGGCTGAGTCGCGCAAACTGGTCGCGCTGCTGGCGCAATTCGAGGTCCAGTTTGAGGCGCTGCATCCACTCGCGGTGACTGCGCTCCAGCGCGAGGCCCGCATACGCGGAATAGACGAGCATCATCCACGCCAGCGCGGTTTCGTGGCGGACGACACTCAGCGCCCACAGCGGGGGCACGAGCAGCAGGCCGAGCGTTGCGATCGCGAACAGGCGACGCATGGCAAACGCGTGGGCGGACGCGGTCGCAAACGCCACGCAGCCGAACAACGCCACGGTCCGCGCGGAATCGTATTGCGGGTCTGCAAGTACCCAGGCGCATGCGATGCCCCACACCGTGCATGACGAGAAGATCATGAGCCACGGCCAGCGCAATGCGCGCCGCAGCATGGGCACGGTGGTGCTGTCGCCGACCGGAACCGGAAATGCGAAGCGCAACAGCGCGAGTACGAGCAGGAGCCCGCCCACCAGCCATGCCGTCGTCCCGCGGGGTCCTCCCGCAAGCACGACGAACAGCCATCCGAGCACATAGAAGATGCCGCCGAGCCGCATCCGCAGTTGCGTGTCTCCGGCTTCCTGACGCAGACGCAGCAGCGCAGGATCGAGCTTCTTCTCGTGAAAGCGCAACGGAATGGCGGGGGCGGTCGGTGTGTCGGACGATTCGTTCAAGTGGCGGCGCGACCTGGAATGGGGTTGGAACCAGCAAATCGCCTGCCAGCTTCACCGAGAGGCCGTGACGCGGTGCACACTTCAGGGCGCAGCAGGCACCTCACGGTTGCGATACCAGGCCGACGCCCGCCCACCCTGTCGAAGTGAGCCCTGATCCGGTGCGTCAACCCGCTGCGAATCGGTGTCCGGCGATCGTTTCGACCCCGTCGAACACCAGCGCCGTCTGCTGCGTGCCCCGATCGCGACTGCGAGCGCTGGCAAGGGCCGCTGTCGCCCTGAGAATCGCGGCATCGATGCCCGCGCGCTGCGCTGCCTCGTCGGCGCCCAGTCCATCGGCAAGGATGGCAGCACCTGCCGCCAGGATCACGTCGAACATGGCGCCGCCGGCCTCGACCGGCTGGCTGCTCACCGTGTCGAGCAGCTTCGACAGCCGCATGGCAGCTTCTTCCGGCAGGCAATCGACCAGCGCCAGCAAGAACTCTCCGCCCTCCCCACGCTGGATCACCAGGTCGTCGCCGCGCATGTTTGCGCGCAATCGCCCGGCTAGAACCTCGCGCAGGAGCGCGACCGCACCGGGGTGTGCTGCATCGGCCGGCGGAGCCAGCAGCGCCACCAGCACGAGCAGCAGCCGGCCGCGACCACCCGCGTGTCGACGCTCGGCGTGCTCTTGTGCCAGACGCGGCAGGAGATCGGAAGCTTGTCGTGGGCCCGGTTCGGACATGTCCCTCAAGACCACCCCTGCAGTTGATGCCGAGCCACCGCGAAGGCGGCGTCCGCACAGATTATCAGGGCGACGTTGCCTGCGTCCGCCGTCGTGAGGCGGCCTCCGAATTCCCGTGCGACTGCCTCGCCCCATCGCTGCCTGGGCGGGTCGACCGGCAGACCACTGGCGATCCGCTGCGCCACCGCAGTGCGGGGAAACAGGGCAGTGCGCCGGCGGGCCCATCATCGAGCGGCCGGACCACGGCCTCGCGCGTGACGGCCTGCTTTCGATTTGTTCAATGCATGCCACTAGGATGGGCATCGCGCTGCATACGATTCCACCCGCCCGCACAACGTCCTGTTCCGGAATGAACCATGCAACTTTCGTTCGAGTTCTTTCCGCCGAAGACCCCCGAACAGCGCGCGCAACTCGACCGCACGGCCCGGAAACTGGCGTCGCGCGAACCCGACTATGTTTCCGTCACCTTCGGCGCTGGTGGTTCCACGCTGTCGTACACGTCGGAGACGGTAACCCGCCTCAATCGTGATCACGGGTTGAGTGCAGCACCCCATATCTCCTGCATGGGAGGCACGCGCGAGGAAATCCGCGGGCTCCTCAGCGCCTATCGCGAACTCGGCTGCACACGGCTGGTGGCACTGCGCGGCGACATGCCCTCGGGCATGGCACGCATCGGCGAGTTGCGCTATGCCAGCGAGCTGGTGGCATTCATCCGCGCCGAACACGGCGACGCCTTCCACATCGAAGTCGGTTGCTACCCGGAATGCCATCCGCAGGCGGCAGACGTCCAGGCCGATCTTCGCAACTTCAAGACCAAGATCGACGCGGGTGCGGATGGCGCGATCACGCAGTATTTCTACAATGCCGACGGGTATTTCAAATTCGTGGAAGAGGCGCGGGACATCGGCATCGATGTACCGATCACGCCGGGCATCATGCCGATCGCGAATTTCACGCAGCTCCGGAGATTCTCCGAGATGTGCGGCGCCGAGATCCCGCGCTGGGCGGAACGCCGCATGCGCGCGTACGGAGACGATCGCGCCGCCATCGCCGACTTCGCCGCGGAGATGGTCGCGGGACTCGCCCGGCGGCTGATCGCCGGCGGCGCGCCCGGCCTGCACTTCTACACCTTGAATCTCGCCCGGCCCACGCTCGCGGTCCTCGATCGGCTCACGTGACCGGGCCTGCTCAGCGTGGCAGCCTCGTGTGCGTCGGCATCGGCATGACGCTCGGTTCGCACCTGACGCCGCTGGCGCGCAGCTGCATCGAGGATTCCGACGTCGTATTCGCCGCGGTCTCGGATGGCATCGTCGAGCGCTGGCTCGAGGAGATGCATCCCGATGTGCGCAGCCTGCAACCGCACTACCGGGAAGGCACGTCCCGGCTCGTGAGCTATCGCGCGATGGTCGCCGCCATGCTGAAGGAGGTTCGTGCGGGCAAGCGCGTCTGCGGCGCGTTCTACGGGCATCCGGGCGTGTTCGCGTGGCCGCCGCACGTGGCCATCGCCACCGCTCGCCGCGAGGGATTCCGCGCGCACATGGAACCCGGCATATCCGCCCAGGATTGTCTCTACGCCGATCTCGGCATCGATCCCGGCAAGGTCGGTTGCCAGCACTACGAGGCCAGCCAGTTGCTGTTCTATCGGCGGCGCATCGACGCGAGCGCGTACCTGATCCTCTGGCAGGTCGGCGTGGTCGGGGATCTTTCGCTGGCACGATTCACTACGGGACCGCCCTACCGGAAGGTGCTGGTCGACGTGCTGGCGCAGGACTATCCGCTCGATCACCCGGTCATCCTCTACCGGGCCGCGACGCTGCCAATCCACCGGACGCGCAGCGATACCATCGCGCTCCGCGATTTGCCGGACGCCGATTTCACGTTGCACGAAACCCTGGTGCTGCCACCCGCCACCGCACTGGTTCCGAACACCGAAGTCAGGGCACGGCTCGCTGAACTCGATGCACGGGAGGCTTGCGCTCCCGCGCGGCGCAATCGGCTTGCCGCCGTCGAATGAGAGTTGCCGGAGCCGTCAAGCGCGCGTCCCGTGGGCCCGGAGCCCCACGGGTAGTGAACACAGCCGTGCAGTCGCCGGCCGCACTCGAGTTCGAAACCGGGCGCCTTGCGGCGCGCTGCCTCGACGACAGCGATGAGGTCCTGTTCTGCGATCTCTACACCGACCCGGAAACGATGCGCTTCATCGGCGAACCGCTGACGCGCGAGCAAGCGCAGCGGAGTTTCCGCAGGACCCTCGACTCCTGTCGGGTCGAAACGCCCGAGCGGGCGTTTTTCAGGGTCGTGGAGAAATCCACCCGCCTTGCGGCCGGCATCTGCGCGATCACGCGCATCAACGCGGCGAGAAATTCCGTGGAAGTCGGCGTGATGCTCAAGTCCGCCTTTCGGGCGCGCGGTTTTTCCCGGGAATGCCTGGAAGCGCTGATCACCCGGACCCTTGCGGTGTTTCCGATCGCAGAAGTCTGGATACAGTATCGGCCCGGGCACGTGGCCATGGAACGCCTTGCCTGGAGTCTCGGTTTTTCGCCTGAAGGCGGGCCGGGAACCGGCGAAACGGGGATTGGGAATTGGTCTGTCCGGTTACGCCGCTCTTCCTGAAGCTCCATCGATGCGACATCATTCGGTTTCCGACCAGCTCAGGAGTTGGATTCATGTCAGACGTCATGAGGTTCCTGGAAGCGATGGGCCAGAGCGCCGAACTCCGCCACCCGGAAACATCCGAGTTGTACAGCGCGCTTGCAGCGAGCGGGATCGACCCGCTCGTTTGCTGGGCGATCTTGCGTCGCGACGCCACGCGACTGGAACGCCTGCTGGGTGTGCGCACGCAATTGGTCTGCTCCATTGCACCCGCGAAGGACGACGAGGAAGAGGAAGAGCAGGACCGCCCCGTCGAAGACGACGACGGTCGTTCATCGGCCTTCTCCAGGCAAACACGCCGGCACCACGGCACTCCTGAATTTGTCCAGGGCTTGCGTGGGCGCCGGGTTGCCTAGCGGATCCGGTCGATGAAGCGTTCCGGCAGGTTCCACCCGGTCCTGTTGCTGGCCGGGTGGGCCTTCCTGGCGTGCGCGTTTTCGGCGCTGGCTGCGGAGGAGGATCCGCGCACGACCGCGCAACTGCTGGTGCAGGCGGACGCGATCAAGACCGCCGACTACGCCGGCTTCCTGCGGATCCTGGCGCAGCTGCGCGATGGCAGGACGTTGCTGCCGGAGCAGCGCATGTTCCTCAAGTATCTCGGCGCATGGCAACTGGCGTACGAAGGCGAGTACGCGGTGGCCATTCCGCAGTTGGACGAGGTCATTGCGGATTCGAGCGATCCCACCTTGCGTTTCCGCGCGGGTGTCACGGTGGTGAACGCCCATGCGATCTCGGCGCAATACCAGACGGGATACGCGAAGCTGAGCGAACTGCTCGACGCCTTGCCCGGGATAACCGACCGCACGGCACGCGTGCAGGGCCTCATGGTCGCGGCGATGCTGTACAACCATGCCGGGCAGTACGACCTCGGGCTGGGCTATTCCGAGCGCCTGCTGCGGGAAGCAAGTGCGGCCAATGCGGCCTGCAAGGGTGGGCAACTCAAGCTGGAAGCGCTCTACAAGAGCGGTCAGCTCAAGACTGTCGGACCGGAATTCCAGGCGGGGATCGAAAACTGCGTCAGTGTGGGCGAGCACCTCTACGCCAACCTCATTCGCACCTACGCCGCCGACATCGAGATCCGGAACGGCCGGCCGGACGAAGCTATCGCATTGCTGAGGTCGAATTACGAGGGAGCACGACGCACGCAGTTCTCGCGTCTGAAATCCGTGTTCGACGCCTTGCTGGCGGAAGCGTACTGGGAGAAGGGTGATTCGAGTCAGGCCCGGCAGTTCGCGCAGCGCGCCGTGGCAGCAAGTGTCAAGGGCGAATTCTCCACACCACTGGTCGACGCCTACCGCGTGCTGTACCGGGTCGCGCGAAAGCAGGGGGATCTGGCGACCGCCGTGGAATACCAGGAGAAGTTCGCCGAGGCCGACAAGGCCTATCTCACCGAGGCGGGCGCCAAGGCGATGGCTTTCCAGACCGTGCGCCAGCAGGTCCAGGAAAAAAAGCAGCAGATCGATGCCCTCAACAAACGCAACGAGGTCCTGCAGCTGCAGCAGAAGGTAAGCACGTCCGCCGCGCAGACCCGCGGCCTCCTGATCCTGCTGCTGATGTCAGTGCTGGCCTTCATCGCGATGTGGCTCTACCGGACCAAGCTCTCGCAGAGGCATTTCATGAAGCTGGCGCGTCGCGACGGACTGACCGGCATCTTCAACCGCTCGCATTTCGCCGACGCCGGCGAAGCCGTGCTCAAGTACTGCAAGAAGGGCGACCGCGAGGCCTGCGTGGTCATCATCGATCTCGACAACTTCAAGCGGGTCAACGACAGGCACGGTCATGCGGCGGGCGACACGGTCCTCAAGCGAACGGCTCTGGCATGCCAGGCGCACCTGCGCTCGATCGACATCTTCGGCCGACTGGGTGGGGAGGAGTTCGGCATCGTGCTGCCGGATTGCGCTCCGGACCAGGCACTGCGGTTGACCGAAGAGTTCCGCAAGGGCATCGCCGACATTTCGAGCGCCGGGACGGGCGTGGGGTTTCCGGTGTCGGCCAGCCTCGGCGTCACGTCGACCCGCTGGTCGTCCTACAACCTCCGGCAACTGCTGATGCACGCCGACAGCGCCCTGTACGTCGCCAAGCACAATGGCCGCAATCGCGTCGAGATGTTCGATGGATCGAGCGTCGCGCCTGCGGATCCATCCGCGCCGCAGACAGCAGATTTCGACCGGCGGATCGAGCAGCGCGAAGGCACGGCAACGTGAGGCGATCCCGGGATTCCGGCGATGGCAACGTTCGAGCGTCGAGCCAGGAAGGCTGCTGCCAACCGGGCTGGTGGCGAAAAACGTTGGTCGCGGCCGGATGAGCCTGCCACCATTGGCGGCGGCAACCGCACCTTGTCCCCCATCGCGGGCTCAATTGCCTGCGCGTTCAGAGCGTTGCGTACGTTCCGGAGGGTTTCCCTGAACTCCGGCTCCGCGTACCTGCGGACTCGAGACTGCTCAAAACCGAAGGAGATATCCGATCAATTCGATATTCGCCAAGATGCTGGGCAAGGTCACCGGACTCACGCGTGCGGGAAAGTTGAGCGAGGCGACCGCGGCCATCCAGCAACAGCTTTCAGGATCAGCGGGCCGTGTTCCCGCGGCCAGGAAATCCGGAAGCAGTTCGGCCGCAGCGCCGCTGGGTGATCTGTTTCGCTCGCGATCGCCAGGCGCCGTGCGCAGGCCGACCGCGCGCAATCGGTCCGCCGAAAGCCCGGGCAACGGCTTTACGCGCGAGGCTTACGCTTCGCCCACGGGAACCCGCCACTACAAGCTGTTCCTGCCGTCGGGCTTTGAAGGCAGGCAGTTGCCCCTCATCGTGATGCTGCACGGATGCAAGCAGGATCCCGACGACTTCGCCACCGGCACCCGCATGAACGTGGTCGCGCAGGAATCCGGCGCGATCGTCATGTATCCCGCGCAGGCACCGCGCTCGAACGCCTACAAGTGCTGGAACTGGTTCCAGCCCGCTGACCAGCGTCGCGGTTCGGGCGAGCCGGAACTGCTCGCAGCCATGACCCGGCAGGTGATGTCGTCGCAACCGGTGGACCCCGAACGCGTCTACATCGCGGGAATGTCCGCAGGCGGCGCGATGGCGACCATCATGGGTCGGGAGTATCCGGATCTGTTCGCAGCGGTCGGGGTGCACTCCGGCCTGCCGCCGGGCGCGGCTCACGACGTGCAGTCGGCATTCGCGGCGATGAAGAACGGCGCGATCGGCGTACCCGGGGAGGCGGTGCCCGTGAATGCAGATCCGGGCGGCGCACCGGTCATCGTGTTTCATGGCGACCAGGACCGCACCGTGAATCCCAGCAACGGCGCGCAGATCATCGGCATGCACGTCGGCGCGACCGAAAAACGCGAGGAAGGCATGGCCAATGGCCGCGCGTACACCCGCTGCGTTATCCGGTCGGGACAGCGCGGCGTGCGGGCCGAGCACTGGCGGCTGCGCGGTGCTGATCACGCCTGGTCCGGTGGCAGCGAGCTTGGGTCCTACACCGATGCCGAGGGACCCGACGCCAGTCGCGAGATGATGCGCTTCTTTCTCGAACATCCGCTCAAGGCGCGGGCATAGGTTTCGAACAACCCCTCCGTTCGTGCTCAGGCCCGCGCCGGTGCAGGGGGCAGGATTGCCGAACCCGGGGCGGCGGAATCGGCAGCCTGCGACCACGACTCCGGTGCTCCCTTGGCTCGATGAGACCGACCCCGGGATTTCCGACGGCCACAGCCGGCGGGCCGCAAAAACCGCCGCAGGGCAAAATCGGGCACGGATCGCACATGGTTCGGGTTCACGACCGGCGTCGGAGAATCGCGCGCATGCGTTGTCCCATGTTCCTGTCGATCGTTGCAGCGGCAATCCTGGCGCTGCATCCTGTCGCCGCCGCGGCGGCGATTAATCGCTGCGTGGGTCCGGGCGGCACCGATGTATTCACGGACCGGCCGTGTTCGGCATTGTCCATGCCCTCGCGCGACATGCGCGGCACGCAAGGTCCCGCAGACGCCGCTGGCGTGTCCGCCTCGTTCCGCGGCGGGCGCGGGCTGGTTG
>JBGTIG010000052.1:0-3219 GCA_041745755.1 Lysobacterales bacterium | reverse complement strand
GGCCCCGGCGCGCAGCGCGGCGATGAGGCTGCGGGCCATGTTGCCGCCGCCCACGAACGCAATCGTAGTGTCCTTGTTCTGCATCATCTCGCCTCCTTCCAGCATGCGGCTGCAGCTGCTGCGCAACACTAGGAGTCTGGGCGGCAGAAGCCGTCCGGGCTGCAACGGCGCTATCGACGGCCGCAGAAAGCGCTCGAACTCGTCAAATACCTACGGGTATTCGCCTCGTTCCATCACTTCCTGCGACCATCGCTGTCACCGTTTCGCCTCGATCGTTTCTGCCGCCCAGTCTCCTAGCCCCTAACCCGCGCGCTCACCAAAGAGCGCGGTTCCAACCCGGACGAGCGTCGCGCCCTCGGCGATCGCGAGCTCGAAGTCCTCGCTCATGCCCATCGACAGCGTATCAATGCCCGGGTGCGCGTCGCGCGTCCGTTCGAACAACGCACGCATCGCCGCAAACGCCGAACGCCGATCCGACCGCTCGGGATCCGGGCGCGGAATCGCCATCAGTCCGCGCAGCACGAGTCGCGGCTCCATCGCGATCCGGGCGCACAACGCGGCGACCTCGGCCGCCGTGCAGCCGGACTTTCCCGGCTCCGCATCCACATTGACCTGCACCAGCACATTGAGCGCCGGCTGCGTCGCGGCCCTGTGCCGCGCCAGTTTGCCGACCAGATCAGCGCGATCGACGGACTGCACCCAGTCCGCGTTCAAGGCCGCGAGGCGGATCTTGTTCGATTGCAGGGGCCCGATCAGGTGCCATTCGAGCGCCGCGAATACCGCCTGCCGGCGACGCGCACACAACGCCTGGACGTAGTTTTCCCCGAACGCGAGCTGCCCCTGTTGCGCCAGCCGTTCGACGGCCACGTCGGGTTGCCGCTTGGAAACCGCCAGCAACCGCACGCGGCTACCCGCCGCGGTGGCGGCGCGGCCGACCCGCTCGAGAATGGCTTCGAGTGTGCTCGGGTGCATGGAAAATGGTCGCTGGCGGGGCTGGGCATCAGGATATACTCGGGGCGAACCGTGTCGTCGCGGCTATCGCACGCCGGCGCGTCTTGCGGGGGAGAGTTCATGGATATTGCGGAACTGCTGGCGTTTTCGGTGAAGAACAAGGCGTCCGACCTGCATCTGTCCGCAGGCCTGCCGCCCATGATCCGTGTCGACGGCGACGTGCGGCGCATCAACATACCGGCGCTCGAGCACAAGCGGGTGCACGCGCTGGTGTACGACATCATGTCGGACAAGCAGCGCCGAGACTACGAGGAGTTCTACGAGGTCGATTTCTCTTTCGAGATTCCCGGGCTAGCGCGCTTCCGCGTCAATTCCTTCAACCAGAACCGCGGCGCGGGCGCGGTCTTCCGGACCATTCCCTCGCAGGTACTAACGCTCGAGGATCTGGCGGCCCCCAAGGTGTTCAAGGAACTGATCGAACAGCCCCAGGGACTGATCCTGGTGACCGGCCCCACCGGTTCCGGCAAGTCCACCACGCTGGCCGCGATGGTCGATCACATCAACAAGAACGAGTACGGACACCTCCTCACGATCGAGGATCCGATCGAGTTCGTGCACACGTCGCAGAAGTGCCTGGTCAACCAGCGCGAAGTGCACCGGGACACGCATGGGTTCAACGAGGCCCTGCGTTCGGCGCTGCGCGAGGATCCCGATTTCATCCTGGTCGGCGAGATGCGCGACATCGAGACCATCCGGCTGGCGCTGACCGCCGCCGAGACCGGGCATCTGGTGTTCGCGACCCTGCACACCTCGAGCGCGGCCAAGACCATCGACCGCATCATCGACGTGTTCCCTGCCGGCGAGAAGCCGATGGTGCGCTCGATGCTCTCGGAGTCCCTGCGCGCCGTGGTGTCGCAGTCGCTCCTGAAGAAGGTCGGTGGCGGGCGGATTGCCGCGCACGAAATCATGGTCGGCACCCCCGCCATCCGCAACCTCATCCGCGAGGACAAGGTGGCGCAGATGTATTCCTCGATCCAGACCGGGCAGAACGTCGGCATGCAGACGCTCGACCAGTGCCTGCTGGACCTCGTGCGACGCGGTCTGGTCACGCGCAACCAGGCGGTCACCTACGCGAAGGACAAGCGTGTATTCGAATAGCCGTCACTGGCGCGCGGCGCCTCCGGCTTCGCTGGGAACGGGCGGCCTTCGTACCGGTCGCGGCCGGCGCAAGGTGCAACGTGGTCCGTCGGAATCAGCACGCGTTCCGCCGGAACGTGCAGAAGAATCGGGAGCCAGGCAATGAGCGGTATCGATTTCTCGTCGTTCCTGAAGCTCATGGTCCATCGCAAGGCGTCGGACCTTTTCATCACCAGCGGCGTCGCGCCGTCCATCAAGGTGCACGGTCGCCTGCAGCCGATCACCCAGAGCCCGCTGACGCCGCCACAGGCGCGCGACATGGTGCTCAACGTGATGACGCCCTCGCAGCGCGAGGAGTTCGAGAAAACGCACGAATGCAACTTCGCGATCTCGATGCAGGGCGTCGGGCGTTTCCGCGTCTCCTGCTTCTACCAGCGCAACCAGGTCGGCATGGTGCTGCGCCGCATCGAGACCAAGATACCCACGATCGAGGAGCTGCACCTGCCGGCGATCTCGCGGACGCTGGCTATGACCAAGCGCGGCCTGGTGATGATGGTCGGCGCCACCGGCACCGGCAAATCCACCTCGCTGGCCGCGCTCATCGGCTATCGCAACCAGAATTCCTCGGGCCACATCATCACCATCGAAGACCCCATCGAATACGTGCACAAGCACGAGGGCTGCATCATCACGCAGCGCGAGGTCGGCATCGACACCGACAGCTGGGAGAATGCGCTGAAAAACACGCTGCGCCAGGCTCCCGACGTCATCATGATCGGCGAGGTGCGCACGCGGGAGACGATGGAACACGCGATCGCGTTTTCGGAAACGGGACATCTGGTGCTCTGCACGCTGCACGCCAACAATGCCAACCAGGCGCTGGATCGCATCATCCATTTCTTCCCGGAAGACCGCCGGCCGCAGCTGCTGATGGACCTGTCGCTGAATCTCAAGGGCATCGTCGCTCAACAGCTGGTGCCGACGCCCGACGGCAAGGGTCGCCGCGTGGTGATGGAAGTGATGCTGGGCACGCCGCTCGCGCAGGATTACATCCGCGACGGCGAGATCCACAAGCTCAAGGAGCTGATGAAGGAGTCGACCAACCTCGGCATGCAGACCTTCGACCAGCAC
>JBGTIG010000051.1:0-5053 GCA_041745755.1 Lysobacterales bacterium | reverse complement strand
TCCTGCGGCCTGGCCGGGCTCGCCATCGACCACGAAGGCCAGGATGCGGTCCCCGCGGCCGCTGTCGCGGAAGGCCTGGACTTCGGCGCCGACCCAGCGCGATTGCGCTGCCGCAGGCGAGCAGACCACGATCAGCGCCGCGGAGTCGGCCAGGGCAGCGCGAATGGTGGCGCCCAAGTCGCCGGCGGCGGTCAGTTCATCGCGGTCGCGGAAGAATGCGCCCAAGCGGATGGGGATCGGGCCATCGATGCCCTCTTCCCCGACCAGGCGCGACGGCACCCGATACGTTTCCAGCCGCCGCATCAGCCAGCGCGCCCAGGCCTCGTCCGCATGGCTGTAGCTAATGAAGGCGCGGTAGCGCATGGGCGGCTCCCCGTGGACGGATACAGCGTCGCGATCCCATCAAAGATGCCTTCTGACCTGCGCCCGAATTTTGTTGCCACTCAGGCTGTGAGTCTCCGGTCGATGTTACGGGCTTCGAGCAAGGTTCGGCGACATCGAGCGCTTCAATTGCACCTACCGCGAAAAGGTGCTCGACCAGCGCCTGTTCCAGTCGCTCGAGCATGTGCGCGAGGCAACGCACAGGTGGATGATCGAATACAACGAAGAAAGACCGCATGACTCGCTCGGCGATCTCACGCCGATCGAGCACCGTCAACAACTCGCCGGAAGTTCTACTTTTGAAGTGTCCGATTGACGGGGAAGCTTACGACGCTACTGCCGTCACGCGTTAAGGACAAGAGCGCTCGCTAACTGAAAATTCCGCCCAGGCTAGAACAGCTTGATGGTCAGAATTTGCAGGCGTGGGCACAGCATGGGCAGAGGACGGGCACTGATCAATTTGCCGCCCGAAAACAAAAGGGCCAATGAGCGGTAACTCATTGACCCTTCGATCCTTGTATGGCGCGCCCGGAGAGATTCGAACTCCCGACCACCAAGTTCGTAGCCTGGTACTCTATCCAACTGAGCTACGGGCGCTTGAAATTGTGTCCCACGCTTGCGAACCATCCCTGGTGACGCCATCCGGTCGGCTTCCCTGCCTCCACCTCAGCTCCCGCGTGCGATGCCATTCAAGGCATCGCACCAGCGCGTGAGCTTCGACCAACTGAGCTACGGGCGCTTGAAATTGTGTCCCACGCTTACGAACCGGATTCCCGTTCGGTCACGCGTAACGCAGCCGGGCATTTTCCCCAACCGCTAGCAAAGAGTCAAATTTCGCCGCGGCAGGGGAGTGCCTCAGTTCGAACGGCCAAGCCCCGGGACCGTTCGTGGTGACCCTGAAGCCTGACGAATGGTCGAACCATGAGCGGTCGTGCGCAGGTCGGCATCTCTCGCGATTCCGTCCATGGTTCGACAGGCTCACCACGAACGGAACTCCAATTACAGCAACCCCAAACGGAATTTCGAACTGGTCACTAACCGCGGCAGTTGGCGGAGAGAGAGGGATTCGAACCCTCGATCAGGCTATAAACCCAATACTCCCTTAGCAGGGGAGCCCCTTCGGCCTCTCGGGCATCTCTCCGATCATGCGCATGTACATTTCGATTCGTCCCTGAAGCATCACCGCAGTCGGCCTCCTGCCTCCTCCTCACGCAGCGCACGAGATGCCTTTCATGGCATCCGGAACCGCGCCCCCCCGACGCGAAAGCAGCCTGCAGCGTCAACGACGGGCAAGCCTAACGGACAGCTCCGCGCGTCGCAACGCGCGGAAACCGGGCTGCACTTCAAAATGGGCGAAAGAAAGCGCCAACTCGCGAACTTCGCAATTGCCTGCCCGCAATCGCGAGTTGACGCCTTGGTTACTCTGGAGGTTGCTGCAAACCCGCGCGCGCGACGGCATCGCGGCCGGCTTGCTCGATCTGTATACGCTGGTAGATTTCTTCCCGATGCACCGGCAGATCCTTCGGTGCGTTGATGCCAATCCGCACCTGGTTGCCCTTGACGCCGAGCACCGTGACGGTGACGTTGTCTCCAATCATCAGGGTCTCACCGACCCGACGAGTCAGAATCAGCATTACGCTGTTCTCCTTTGCTCCGTACTTCCTGAATCCGCCCAGGCATCCGTGCCGGGTTGGTCCTGCCGCTGACGCGCGGCTCGTCGTACTTCGCCCGCGCCGGGGTTCCTTCCCGGCGATCCAGCCATGCTAAACCTCGACACAATTCCGGGCAACCTGGACACAAGTCTTAACAGCTTTGATCGTCACTGCAAGCCGGAACCCGGATCCTGGCCTGGTTGCACCATACGGGAGCATGGCGCCGGCTCGGTGTGTCATAAGTCACGCCTACCGATAATCCGCAGCTGGCAACCTGCAATCCGCGGTGCGAGCTGATCCGCCTCAGCGAGGCAACCGGGCACGCACCCAATCGCTCACCTCAGCGAGCGCGCGCCCGACCTCGGCAGAATCCTCGCCCCCGCCCTGGGCGAGGTCCGCGCGACCCCCACCCTTGCCGCCAATCCGACCCGCGACGATGCCGACGAGTTCCCCCGCCTTGACGTGGGCCTGCGCCGCACCGGAGACTCCGGCAGCCAGCGCCACCTTGTCGC
The DNA here is from genome assembly GCA_041745755.1 of Lysobacterales bacterium. GTDB lineage: Bacteria > Pseudomonadota > Gammaproteobacteria > Xanthomonadales > Ahniellaceae > JBBQNY01. Next base: position 2,508 of record JBGTIG010000051.1, on the reverse strand, counting down.
CCGGTTGCGCGCTCGCGAGCACCACGACCGCATTGGCGAGACGCTCCTTGGCGGCGTCCACCGCTTCCCGAAGCGACTTCGCGTCCAGGCCGTCGAGCCGGGCTGCGAGCACATGGATACCGTCGATTTCCTGCGCGGTCGCGAGGATGCTCGCGAGCGCGCCGCTCGAGGCTCGGGCCCGATGCGCGGCGACTTCCCGCTCGAGCATTTTCTGACGCTCGATGAGTTGCGATACCTTGCTCGAAAGCTCTTCGGGGCGCGTATCGAGCAATTGCGAAGCATTCTCGAGCAGCGTCTGTCGCTCGGATATCCAGCGCATCGCACCCGCGCCGCTGACGGCCTCGATGCGTCGCACTCCGGAAGCGATGCCCGACTCGGAAATGATCTTGAACACGCCGATGTCCCCGGTGCGGCTGACGTGTGTGCCGCCGCAGAGTTCGGTCGAGAACTCGCCCATGCGCAGCACGCGCACGTGCTCGCCGTATTTTTCGCCGAACAGGGCCAGTGCGCCGAACTCGAGCGCCTCCTGCATGCCCATGTGATGGATTTCCGACGCCCGGTTGGCGCGGATCTCGTCGTTCACGAGCGCCTCCACGGTCGCCAGCCGTTCGGATCCCACAGGCTCGAAGTGCGAGAAATCGAACCGCAGCCGATCCGGGGCGACCAGCGAGCCCTTCTGCTGCACATGGGTGCCCAGTACCTTGCGCAGTGCGGCGTGAAGCAGATGCGTGGCGGAGTGGTTGAGCACGATCGACTGGCGACGCGCGGAGTCGATGCTCGCTTCGACGCGATCGCCCCTCTGGACCTGACCGGCGACGACGCGACCCACGTGGCCGTGGAACTGACCCGCCAGTTTGATCGTGTCCTCGATCTCGATGCGTACGCCATCGTGCACCAGCGTGCCCTGATCCCCCATCTGCCCGCCCGATTCGGCATAGAACGGCGTACGGTCCAGCACCACGGTGATGCGGTCGCCCTCGTTCGCCGATTCGATCAACGCGCCGTCGCGCACCAGACCGAGCACCAGGGCCTCGCCGTGCGTGTGGTCTTCGTAGCCGGAGAACTCCGTCGCCGCGAGCGTGCGGACGCTTTCGTCGACAAGTCCTTCCGACGCGCCGAAGCGGCTCGCCCCGCGAGCGCGCTCGCGCTGCTGGTTCATCGCCCGCTCGAAGCCCTCTAGATCGAGCTCGATGCCACGTTCGCGAGCGATGTCGGCGGTGAGGTCCACCGGGAACCCGTAGGTGTCGTAGAGCTTGAATACCGCCTCGCCGGAGATCGCTCCCTGTTGCGCGATCAGCGCTTCGAGCATGCGCATGCCCTGATCCAGTGTCTCGGCGAATCGCGACTCCTCTGCCCGAAGCACCCGCTCGACGTGAGCCCTGTTCGCCACGAGCTCCGGATAGGCATCGCCCATGACATCCACCAGGGGAGCGACCATGGAAGCGAAGAACGGCTGTTGCACGCGCAACATCCAGCCATGCCGCAGGGCGCGGCGAACGATCCTGCGCAACACGTATCCGCGGCCTTCGTTGGACGGCAGCACGCCGTCGACGATCAGGAACGAGCAGGCGCGGATATGGTCGGCGATGACGCGCAGCGACTTGTTTTCAAGGTCTGCAGTGGCGGTGAGTTCAGACGCGGACGCAATGAGCGCCCGGAAGAGATCGATCTCGTAGTTGCTGTGGACGTCCTGCAGGATCGCCGCCAGACGCTCCATGCCCATGCCGGTGTCGACACAGGGCGCGGGCAGCGGCTCCAGGCTGCCGTCAGGCTGGCGGTCAAACTGCATGAACACCAGGTTCCAGATCTCGATGTAGCGGTCGCCATCCTCCTCCGGGGATCCCGGAGGGCCACCGGCGATGTGCGCCCCGTGGTCGTAGAAGATTTCCGTGCACGGGCCACAGGGTCCGGTATCGGCCATTTGCCAGAAGTTGTCGGACGCGTACGGCGCACCCTTGTTGTCGCCGATGCGGATGATTCGCTCTGCGGGAATCCCGATCAGCTTGTTCCAGAGATCGTAGGCTTCGTCATCGGTGTGGTACACCGTGACCAGCAGGCGGTCCTTGGGCAGCTTCCAGACCTCCGTCAACAGCTCCCACGCCCAGGCGATGGCGTCCTTCTTGAAGTAGTCGCCGAACGACCAGTTGCCCAGCATCTCGAAGAAGGTGTGGTGCCGGGCGGTATAGCCCACCGAATCCAGGTCGTTGTGCTTGCCGCCGGCACGGAGGCAGCGCTGCACGTCCGCCGCGCGCACGTAGCTGCGCTTCTCAGCGCCGAGGAACACGTCCTTGAACTGGACCCTGCCCGAGTTGCTGAACCGGAGGGTTGGATCATTTCCGGGAACCAGCGGCGCGGAGGGCACGATGGTGTGGCCCTTGCCGCGGAAGAACTCGAGGAAGTCGCTACGGATCCTGTTGCTGCTGAAATCGTCTTTGGTGTTCATTTGGCGGCTGCTTGTGGGGAGGCGCATGCCATGCCTGCGGACCAGCGTGGACGGCCGCAGCTCAG
>JBGTIG010000050.1:0-6818 GCA_041745755.1 Lysobacterales bacterium | reverse complement strand
GTAAGCGTCCGGGCAATACCGGATTGACGCGAAGTGTCAGCGCTGCTTGGTCCGGGGTGGCGCGGTGTTGATTTCGTCGGTGAATTGATCCGCCGTCCAGGCTAGATCGATGGCCGCGTCGAGCCGTTCGAGCAACTGCGGCAACGTTTCTCCCGGTCTCCGCCGTAGCATTGCCAGGCTGTTGTGCTCGTCGTTGGCGACCGCTGCCACACCCGTGATCGGAAATAGCGTTCCCAGCGTGACCTGTCCGCCGCTTTCGATCAGCTCGACGATGTTCGCCAGCAATGGGCGCACGGCCACCCCGGTCGGGGCGGCTACGCCGCTTGGCGCAATTCCTCGCCGGGGGCGCTTGCGAGATTCCACGGCAGCAGTTCGTCGAGGCGGTTGATCGGGTGCTCGGCGATGCGCTCGAGCACCGTGCGCAGATACGCTTCCGGGTCCAGGCCGTTCAGTTTGGCCGTGCCGATCAGGCTGTAGAACGCGGCCGCCCGCTCCCCGCCAGCGTCGGAACCAGCGAACAGATAATTCTTGCGCCCGAGCGCGACGGCGCGCAGGCTCCGCTCGGCGGCGTTGTTGTCGATCTCAATGCCGCCATCGTCGCGGTAGCGCGTCAACGCCGTCCAGCGCGCGAGCGCATAGCGGATCGCGACCGCCAGTTCGGACTTCTTTGACACCATGGTCAGCGTGCTCTGCAGCCATTGCTGCAGGTCATCGAGCAGCGGCCCGGCACGCGCTTGGCGGGTCGCCTGGCGGTACTCTGGTGGTCGGCCCCGAAGCTCGGCTTCGATCGCGTAGAGCGCCCCGATCCGGGTCAGCGCCTCGGCCGCGATGGGTGAGTCGTTGGCGACGTGAATGTCGTAGAACTTGCGGCGAACGTGCGCCCAGCAAGCTGCTTCGACGATGTCGCCGCGCGCATAGAGCTGGTCGAAGCCGGCGTAGCCATCGGCCTGCAGGATGCCGGCGAAATTCTTCAAGTGGGTCGCCGGCCGTTCCCCTTTGCGATCCGGCGAGTACTGGAACCACACCGCCGCGGCGTCGGTGCTGCCCGCGGGCCGATCATCGCGTACATACGTCCACAGCCGACCGGTCTTGGTCACGCCGCGTCCCGGTTCCAGTACCGGCACCGGCGTATCGTCGGCGTGCAGCTTGTTGGCGCCCAGTACGTAGCGGCCGAGCGCGTCCACCAGCGGCTGCGTCAGGCGGGCCACGCCGCCGAGCCAATCGGCTAGGGTCGAGCGTTCCAGCTCCACGCCCTCCCGCGCATAGATCTGTACTTGCCGATAGAGCGGCAAGGAGTCAGCAAACTTGCTCACCGCTACATGCGCCAACAAGCCCGGGCCGGGGAGGCCGCGGTCGATCGGCCGGACCGGCGCCGGCAGTTGCACGATCCGTTGGCAGCACCCGCAGCTCAGCTTCGGGCGCACCTGGCGGATCACCTTGAACCGCGCCGGCACATACTCCAGCATCTCGGACACGTCCTCGCCGAGGCGCTGCATGGTGGTGTCGCAGTCCGGACAGGTGACATCGGGCGCGTGAACCACCGTCTCGCGCGGCAGGTGCGCGGGCAACGGCTTGCGCACCGGTTTGCGCGCCGCCGTCCGCGGCGCGGCCATTGTCTTCTGCGCCGCGCTGGCCTCGAACTCCTCGACGATCAGTTCGAGTTGCTCGATGCGTGCGGAGAGCTGCTCCGAGGAGCGGCCGAATTGCATCCGCCGCAACCGCGCCAGTTCCAGCTTGAGCCGCTCGATCCAGGTGCGCAGATACACCAGTTCCTGCTGCCCGGCTTGCAGTTGCGCCTCGCGCGCTTGCAACGCATCGTCGCGACTTTGCAGTCGCGACTGAAGATCGATGACTAGAGAGCGCAGTGCAGCGACGTTGTTCGGAAGAGATCTCGGTGTCGCTGCAGGCATGGATGAATTCTACTGACTCGTATGCGTCGTGTGAACAACTCGCGCGAAAAATATTTCGCGATTGTTTGCGCGCGCGCACTCACGCTGCGCGCTCGGGTTGCGTGGTTCTCGTTGGTCGACGCCAATCGATGCCTTCGAGCAACATCGACAGTTGTGCACTCGTCAGATGCACCGCGCCACTCGTGGCCTGCGGCCACACAAAGCGACCGCGCTCCAAGCGCTTCACATACAAGTTCATGCCATCGCCGCTCCACCACAACAGCTTCAGCAAATCACCGCGCTTGCCGCGGAACGCGAACACATGGCCGGAGAACGCATTCTCGGCGAGCGTCGTTTGCACCAGCGCCGCCAGACCGTCCATGCCTTTGCGCATGTCGGTCACCCCGGCCGCGAGCCACACCCGCGTACTCAGTGGCAAACCGATCATCGCTGCGCGAGTACGGCGAGCACACTGCGCAGCGCTTGCGCATCGACACCACCGCGCAAATGAATACGGGCACCGTAGAGTTCAATCTCGATGCCGGCGGCGCAAGGCCGCGTTCGCTTCGTCGTTGCATCGACCGGGGCGGCCGCCCGTCCTTGCGCCGGCGCGGTCGCCACATCGATGGTTATCGGCAGCAGGGTGGCCCGAAGCTTTGCCGCTGGATCGAGCAGCGTGCGCTGATTACCAACAATCCATCGGCGAACAAGATTGGCGTTGATGCCGTGTGCCAGCCCGACCGCTGCCACCGACACACCCGGCCCGCGGCATTGCCTCACGACCTCAAGCTTGTATTCCAGCGTGTAGGTTCGCCGACCCGTGCGGTTGACGCGAACCCCGCTGGCGAGCTCCCGTCGTGATGCACCCTTCTTGGTGTCCACTATCTTCATGGTGGACACCATCTTCGGCGGGGATCAGAATCGATTCAAGACGGTATCGCCCGGACGCTTACGTACGTTCTGGGTGCAGGCTGGTCTGTTCGTCGTCGGCTTTGGGATTGATGTCGGCGCCCAAATGCTAGTCGGAGATAGAACGTGGTCGCAGGTACGTTACCCAGATGCTGCGCTTTCCGGCGTTGGCGCGGTCGTAACAGGCAACGTGGCTGGAGGACTTGCGCAAGCCGCGTATCGCGGTTCAATTAGCGTTGGACGAGCCGTTGGTTACACGGCAGCTACCGGGGCTGTCACGGGCGCGGCAGTTTCCGCTGTAGGTGATGTTTCAAGAGGCAATGTACCTAGTCTAATCAACGCGACGATTGGTGCCATTGGTGGTGGCGCTGGTGCTGGCGTCGGTGCAAGACTTGCCAATGCTGGCGCAGCTGAACTTGCGCGCATGTCTGCGCGCGGTGGCATCTATAGCGGGATTACTGATGCCACACGTTCAGCGGCTTTTGGAAGGAATGTTCAACTTGGCGGTGGAGTGGGCGAGGCGGCAGGTGTTTTCGCAGTCGATGCGGCTGCCGCTGCGGCGACCATGTTGGGGCAAGACCAGTTGACCGGCAGGGCTGCTGGTTCTGGGAAATAGGACTCGAGATCGTCGATAGATGAGCTATCCCTTCTCGAGACGAGTTGATTGGGCGATAGCCTGGATATTTAGAATCGCAGCCATATCGATATGGGGATACGCGGTCTGGTCTGTGTTTGCTGGCGAAATCCGGATGGTCTCTAGGTTTACCGATGCCGTTATCTCGCTTGAACGAACGCCGCTACCGTTTCTGGCGGCGGTCGGCATTTTTGTATTTGGTGGAGCGATGTTCCTGTGGATCGCTCACGCTATTACAAAGCGCTGAGCGAAAACTAGGTGGGCGGCGACAATTATCTTGGCCGGCGTATTGCCTCACCAGAAAATGTTACTCCGGGGTGGTTGTCGCTTGCGCTGCTGCACGAAAAACCGTGGCAGGGCGAGGGAGAGTTAGAAGCTCCGGCGTTTGTTAGAAGCGTCGCGCGAGAGGCGCCTCTAAGTCGTTGATTGTGGTCGGGGCGAGAGGATTCGAACCTCCGACCCCCTGCACCCCATGCAGGATGTTTAGCAGTTAAGCATTTGAGTTTACTATTATTTTAGACCTACGCCCCTAACTTATTGCCCAACTTCGTACCGATTTGCCCGGCTATCGACCATTCGAGTTAGGGAGCTTCTTCGGCTGGGGCAGCACGAGTCCGAGCCGGGCGTCTACCGTCTCGAAGCCGCGGATGTAGCCCTCGGTCGTCGTGATGTTCGTATGCACTCGAAGCGCTCAAGATGCCCTATCAGGTGCGATTGCAGGACGGTTCGGCGGTGCATTTAACACGAGCGTCGGATATGGCCGAACTGGTACGGCGTTGCCAGAGTTGGTTCCGACGTCTAACGCCCTACGTGATCTCAATAACAATGTCACAGTCGGCAACGTTGCGAGAAACGTTCTAGGGAACATGAGCTTCAGGATCTGACCTTCGATCGGGTGTTGTCCTTCCTGAAGCACCTGGAGCAAGACCGTGGCAATCATGCGCGCACGCGCAATCAACGGCGGGCTGCTCTCAACACTTTTTTGCCTATCTCGCCCTGCGCACGCCCGAGATGCTCGCCACGTGTCAGCAAGTCGCCGCGATTCCGGTGAAACGCGCACCACCGCCAGCCACGCACTATCTTGAAGAGTCGGAGATCGCCGCACTGTTGCGTCACCTCCCGCGGCGCGGGTTCCACGTCATACGAGATCGGACGTTGCTGCTCTTTCTCTACAACACCGGTGCGCGCGTTCAGGAAGCGGCCGATGTTCGCGTCGAGCATCTCGACCTTGAACCTCCAGCCAAAGTGCATCTGCATGGCAAAGGGGACAAATGGCGGATATGCCCGCTGTGGAACGAGACGGTCAAACACCTTGGGCAACTGCTCGCCGAACGCAGCCCTGCGGTGGCTCCGACCGAACCTGTGTTCTGCGCACGCCGCAACGTTGCGCTCACCCGCCATGGGATCTACAAGATCGTCCGGCGACATGCTGCCGGTTGGGATACGGCCGGCGCTGAACCACGCCGTGTCACCCCCCACCTGTTTTGGCACACCGCAGCCGTGCATCTGCTCGAATCGGGGGTCGAGATCAACGTGATTCGCGGATGGCTCGGTCACGTCAGCCTGGACACCACCAATCGATATGCGGAGTTGACGCTGCGCCCCAAAGCGGCTGCCTTGCGCGCGTGCGAGCCGGATTGCGGAACTTCGGCGGACCGTCGCGGGAATGCAGTCTGGAAGGACGATAAGCCGCTCCTCGATTGGTTGAATTTCCTGTAGCCGATTATGTTGCCACGCGTTCGCGATTCGCCCCGGGGATTGCACTCGGCATGATCCATCGTCGGCCACATAACGGCCGCGGGAACATAACCCCGATTTTGTTGCCGGCAACAAAATCCGGGACCAGGAGCGCCGGCGCGCCCCCGAAGAACGTCAGCGCGTTGACGTGCGCCGCGATCCAGTCGGCCTTCGACTCGGTGGCCGTGGCCTCGGCATAGGTGTAGTTCGAGGCGCCCCACACCGCGACGAAGATGTGGGCGCGGCTGATCTCGCCACTGGCCGGGTCGATCAGCGGCACCGTCGGCCCGGCGTAGTCGACGAACAGTTTCTCGCCGGCGACGTGGATCTGCCGCATCGAGCGGCGCAGCCGTTGCCGAAACTCGATGTAGCGCTCGCAGAAGCGCGACCGGCTGTAGGGAACGCCTTGGGCTTGCGCCCGGTACTCCTCCCACAGCAATTGCAGCGTGACGCCCTTGCGTCGCAGTTCGCGATGGATCTGGACGAAATCCGGAACCGCAAACTCGGCGTAGACGTAACGTTGCGGATGCAAGCGCGCGTTCAGCGCCGCGTCATCGAGGGCCTGCGCTTCGCTGTGGGTCAGCCCGGCGACCGTGGCGGCGGCCAGATAGTTCGCCACCGAGCCCTTGGCAATGCCCAACGCGGCGGCGATCTGGGCGTTGGGCAACGCGCATTCGTACTTGAGGCGGAGAACTTCTCGAATTCGGCGCATGGTAATCCGGTTGGCTGGCACCGCAGGCTCCCTGAGCAAAAGAGCGCAAGGGTACCCAGCCGAAAGTTCGAATTACCACGTACCGCAACGTCGCCACTGCGATCCGGCGCCCGAAATCCGGGCATCGTGACCGCCAATCCGACCAACTTGACCGCGATTTCCGACATGGCCGCAAAAGTGGTCATCATCCGTCGGATTTACCGGTCAACATCATCGGATTCGGCGGTCATCATCCGTCGGAAACTGCGGTCACCTTCCGTCGGAATACACATGAATAAGGCCAAGATCACGGCACAGCATCGCAATGAGCCATACCGTGGCACTTACACTTACGACCAAGCGGCATTGGCGCTGGAAGGAACGAAGGCGCCCTGAGCGTGTCTGGCTTGTCCGATGCAACGCCGGCCAATTCACGTAAGGCCCACATTCAGGCGACAGCGTGATCGAGATTCGGCGAGCCGACCCCAGTGATTGCGTGGCGCTGTCCGCGATTCGGCGCAGCGCCATCCTAGAACTGGCCGTGACAGCGATGTCGCCATCGCTGGCTGAGCAGTGGGCGAATCAGGCAGCGGGAGATCGCGTTACGCGGGCGATACTGCATCACGCCGTGTGGGTCGCTGTTCAAGGGGTTCCGACCGGGTGGGTCGAAGTGGATGAGTGGTCGATTTTTAACCGGACACTACTGCCCTGGCAGGTATTTTTTGGGGCCAGGTTGGCGCATCGCACGGCGGTGGTCGGCGACAATTAGCTTGACCGGCCAGGATAGTTGACGCCACCCACGGCGGGCGCCGTCGCATTACTCAGCAGTCGCCAATATAGGCGACAGAAGGAGTACGAAAGAATGAACGAACAAGGCGCGGCATTTGCTGAAGCTGGAGGAGTTGCTGCTCGATTTTGTCGCGCAGCTTTTCGCCCTGTTGTAGCGGCCGCCGGGCAG
>JBGTIG010000049.1:0-13731 GCA_041745755.1 Lysobacterales bacterium | reverse complement strand
ATTGCCCACGCCGCGTCGATCGAGACCGCCGCGACTTCGCCACGGGCGATGCCCGACCTTGCCGACGTGCGCGGACAGACGCACGCCCGGCGCGCGCTCGAGATCGCGGCGACGGGCCAGCACAACCTCATCATGGTCGGCCCGCCGGGCAGCGGAAAGACCATGCTCGCGCAACGCCTGGCGGGAATCCTGCCACCGCTCGGAGACGCGGAGGCGCTCGAATGCGCCGCCATTGCATCGGTCAGTGCGCAGGGTTTCGACGCCGCGTCATACGGGCTGAGGCCAACCCGCACTCCACACCATTCGGCCAGCGGAGTGGCGCTGGTGGGTGGAGGATCGATCCCACGGCCCGGCGAGGTCTCGCTCGCGCACGAAGGCGTGCTGTTTCTGGATGAGCTGCCCGAATTCGATCGGCGGGTGCTCGAAGTCCTGCGTGAGCCGCTCGAATCCGGCCGCATCCTGATCTCGCGCGCGGCCCGCCAGGCGGAATTTCCCGCGCGCTTCCAGCTGGTGGCGGCGATGAACCCCTGCCCCTGCGGATACTCGGGTGACGCCAGCGGACGGTGTCGCTGCACGCCCGACCAGATCCTGCGCTATCGCAGCCGCATCTCGGGGCCGCTGCTCGATCGCATCGACCTGCATGTGGAAGTGCCGCGCCTACCGCATGCAGAGCTCCGCGCCGGATCGGTTGTGGAGTCGAGCGCGGACGTCCGTCGTCGGGTGGTGACGGGGCGCGACCGGCAACTCGATCGTGCCGGCAAGCCGAACGCGTTGCTGCTGTCGCGCGAGATTGAAGCGCACTGCGCACTCACCGACACGAGCCAGGCGTTGCTCGAACGCGCCGTCGAAAAACTCGGGCTCTCGGCGCGTGGCTACCACCGCATCCTGCGCGTGGCGCGCACCATCGCCGATCTCGCGGGCGCCACGGATATCGCCGACACGCACCTCGCCGAGGCCATCGGCTACCGGCGCCTGGACCGGGCCCTGGCGCCCGCTCCGTCATTCGTCCGCACGCACGTCGCCGCCTCGTAAATCCCCATCACCGCCATCGCCGCCACATCGACGAGGACACCAGCGCGGTCCGATAGTCGGCGGTAACCGCAACCATCCTGGACGTGAGTGGTATTGGATGCATTCGATCAGCGCGGGACGCCGCGTGTCGGGATGGCGTAGATGATGCACAACACGGCTGCTGCAGCGACGGCGTGCTTGAGCGCATGGCCGCCCATGGATCCGGTCGCCGCGAACAGGGTCGCGTCGAAGTGTTCGAGCAGCTTGGCGGCGAAGTACAGCGCGAAAGAAGTCAGCAGCAGACGGTTGTCGAGATAGCGCGGCTTGAACAGCGCGAGGATGACCGGCATCAGCAGTACCGGCAGAAACTGCACCAGCGCATACGGCCGCAGATCGCCGCGTCCGAGCGATTCGGTCCCCGCCCAGTAGAACGCCGCCGCCGCACCCGCGACGACGAGAATCCAGAGCACAGCGCGGCTGGGCGCGCGCAGCACGCGCTCGTCGAGCAGCAGCGAGAACAGCGCCATGAAGGCCACGGTCATGGGCAACCTGTCCCAGAGCAAGGTGCCGTTGGACGGCGCGTAGTGATACCAGGCCGAACCGAAGCCCACCAGGATCACGCCGGCGCAGAGCAGGAGGTACCCGGCCCGGCATTCGGCATGCGCGAGCTTCGGGTAGCGCCAGAGTGCGATCGCGCCCACCGCCAGGAACGGCAGGTTCGACACCACGTTCCAGAAGTTGTGGATGCCCGCGATCCGGCGCGTGTCGGCAAACTGGTGATACGACGGATCCTGCGCAATCGGACCGACGATGGACAAAGCGATAACGGCTGCGAGCGAAATGGCGATCAGCACGCCGCGGCGCGCGCCCTGCGTCAACATGCCAACCTCCCTATACGCTTCGCCGATCATCGAGTATCTGCCGTGCTCGGCCTTGCGGTCGCGTTCAACGAGAAAGTCGACCCGCTTCGCCGCTGGCACCAACAGCAACCTCAGCAGTGCAGGAACATCGGCGGTGACTCCATCAGGTAGCGGACGTCTCCGCAGTCGCAGCCATCATTGGCCTTGAACGAGATCCCAGGTATTTCTCCGCATCACCTAGAGGTGAATCGCAGCCGATAACTCGACAGGCGATCAGGTTTGGCCCGAATCACGCGTCGAAGCGGGCACATCGACCTCGCGCCACACCTGGGTCAGTGAGAGAGCAAGCCTCGCACAACCTCAGAATCGGGATGGCACGGCGATTCCGAGGTCACGGCAAATCTTGCGGGCCAGATGATTGTTGATTTCGGCATGACGCGGCACAGCGCTTCTCTTGCTCAAATTCGGGTTGTGCCACCACGAATGGCTACCTCCCTCACGCAGCAGCGTGCAACCCGAAGCGGTCAAGTGCGCAAGCAGGTCGCGGCGCTTCATACCGCGATAGGCAGCTCTTCGAACTCGCTGCCCGCCGCACCGATCGCTTCCTGGCGATTGAGCTCCAGAGCTTCAGCCAGAGTGATGCGGAGCGAGGCCAGCAACTCTTCCCGTGTGGACTCCTGGCAATTGACTCCCGGGATTTCCTCGACCCAGCCAATCCAGCAATCGGCTTCCCGCTTCACGACGGCAGTGAAAATCTGATTCACGATCTGAATTCCTGGCTCGATTGCTGCAAGTTTAACCCGGGCGTTGGCCCCCAACCCCTGGCGTGATTGCGTGTCGGTCGAGCGCATTTCCTCATGCGAGCTTTCTTGATGGCTGCAGCGGATGTTGCTGCCCTGCAATCCGGAGAAAGGGCGTGAAAACGTGCTGGGCGAGCAGCAGGGAGACAGGCGCGTACTTCTGCCCCCTGAAGGACGGCGCCGGCTACGAAATCCACGCACGAATCTGAAGCAGCTGGTTGCCGAACCTCTCTGCGGCCCGCGTCGCAGCACGCAAAGCCGGGCAGCATGGCCGATTACTTCGATCGCTTCGGGTCGAGGACCGCACCCACGTCAGACGTGCTGATCCAGCAGGATCTGATTGCCATCCGGATCCTGCACCATGCAGCTCGCGGGCCCCGCTGACGATTCGTCGACCTCACTCAGCAGGGGCACCCCCCGGGCCTTGAGCTCGCGCTGCAGGTCGCGGATATCGGTGAATTCCGGCAATGCATTTCCGTCACCGTCCCAGCCCGGATTGAATGTCAGGAGGTTGCGCTCGAACATGCCCTGGAACAGGCCGATGACCGTGCTGCCGTTCTTCAGGATCACCCATTTCTGTTGCGGGTCTCCGCCCCAGAGTGAAAAGCCGAACTTTTCATAGAAGGCGCGGGAGGCTTCGATGTCCTTGACGGCGAGGCTGACGGAGAAGTTGCCCAGTTGCATGACCGATTCCTCCACGAAGGTCTGGCATGTGCACGCAGAGGCGCCCTCGCCGCCCATGCTGCGATAGGCGGTGTATCGGAAACGTTTCGCCAGCACAACACTTGTACGCATCAAAGCGGTTGAGGCTTGCCTGATTCGCGTCGTGTCCCGGTTGAACTCGATGCCCGACCCGGATGCCTGCGACTGGAACCGCAGCAACTTCAAGGGCGGCGGTCCAAACCGCTTGCTTTGCGAAGGATTGCGGACCAGGCGCGGCGACGCTTTCCCCGCGCCTTTCGCATCGTGCCGTTCATGGTTCGACGGGCTCACCACGAACGGTGTGAAGTCTTCGCGCGAGCGTGCATACCGGTGGCGCGCCCCCCGTTCCCACCATCGACGGATGTAGAGCCTCGCGCCGGCGTGGACGCTCGGGGGGCCCCGCCGTTTTTTCCCTCGCCCCGCAACGCGGGGAGAGGGTGGCGCGCAGCGCCGGGCGAGGGGCCGGCTGGAGCCGCGTCGCGAATCGTTTTTTGCGTCATCGCAATTTGGAGACCGGCCGAAACAGGCGCCTTTCGCATCGTGCCGTTCATGGTTCGACGGGCTCACCACGAACGGGATGAAAATTTTGCGCAAGCATGGACGCGGGTGTGGCGCCGCGGGTTCTCACCACGAACGGTGTGAATGCTTCGCGCGAGCGTGGACGCCCGTGTCGCGCCGCCCGTTCCCACCGGAAACAAAAGTCGAGCTACGCACACGCGTGGACGCCCGGGGCCCCGCCCACTTTTCCCCTCGCCCCGTGACAACGGGGGTGAGTACGTGCTGTTGCGAGCCGCGGGCTCGCGCACGTACGAACGCCCGGGCAAAGCTCGGGCCGGGGCACGGAGTGGGGTGGCGCGCAGCGCCGGGTGAGGGGCGGCTGGATCGACCGCGACGCGTGACTGTGGCCGCAATACGGACGGTCCGGCCTTTTGTGGCCGACGGACGGCGTGATCCTCGTTACGTCGAGCAACCCCTACTCCGCCTTCGGCACCATCGACCCGGTTCGGGTTCGTCGCAAAGTGCCAGCCCGGCGGCGGGCGGATTGTTCGCAGCGCTGCACCTCGTCCGTGCTCGCGGTGAAGTGCCAGCCCCGGCGGCGGGCGGATTGTTCGCAGCGCTGCACCTGCGCGTCCACTTCAGCAAAGTGCCAGCCCCGGCGGCGGGCGACCGCCGGGGCTGCACCGGATTCCCCCTCACCAGCCCGTGCGGCGGGCTGGCATCTCATTAATACGCAAAAGGGGATTCGCAGGTGACACGCGCCACGCGATCGGGTCGGGATTGCGCCCCGGACGCGGGACACCCGACCCTTGCGAACGCCGCCGCGGGGCGCGAACTTTCCTGAACATGGAAGCGGGTTTCGTGGATTGCCTGGCCGCTTTGGCACAATGGCGTCCGGCGCCACATTCGCAGGCGTCCCCGGGCACGCGAAGCCGGGGAGTTGCGCTCGACACGTATGGCAGACTTCCCGAGCACGCAGTGGAGCCTCATCCGGCGCAGCGGAGAGTCGCCGTCCCAGCGACGTGCCGCTTTTGGTGAGCTGGCGATCGCCTATCGCGCGGCAATCTTCGCGTTTTTTCGCGCGCGTCTCGGCGCGGATGCGGCGGAAGACGCCACGCAATCGTTCCTGGCCGCCAGCTTCGAGCACGCCTGGTGGGCGCGCGCCGATGCGGGCATCGGCAGCTTCCGTGGTTTCCTGCTCATGCTGATGCGCCGCCATCTCGGTCACCTCCGCGGGGGGCATCGCCCCGACCACGTCGCACTGGATGCAATTGCCGAGGTGCCGGACGACCAGGGCACGGCCGAACAACTCTTCGACGCCCGTTTCGCGCTCGTCCTGACCGGGCGTGCGGTCGATTCGCTGCGCGATAGCTACGCTGCGCGAGGCAGAGCAGTGCTCTTCGACGGGGTCCTGCCCCTGCTGAGCTCTCCACCGGCGCACGGGGAGCTCAAGCGGATCGCCGAGGACCTCGGAATGCCCGCCAACACGTTGACCGTCGAGATCAGCAGACTGCGCGCCCGTTTGCGCGATCGCGTGCATCAGGAATTGCGGGAACTCTGCGCGGACGAAGCGGGCTACCGTTCCGATTGCGCGGCCCTGAAGGAATCGATGGGGGGTCGAGGCTGACTGGCTTGTCACTTTTGACGCGTTGAGCGTAGCGGAGAACTAGTCCTTTCCAGGAGGTAGTACATGTTCACGCCCGCCGCCGGCGCCGGCGGTATCGCCCGTCAACTTCCCGATTCGATTCTTCTGGCGCTGGCCCGCGACGCCATGGATCCCGATACGGGCTCCGGCGACGGAGCGTGGCCAAGACTCGACCTCGCCGACCCTGCACAACGCAGGTTTGGCGACTACGAGTTGCTCGAGGAGCTGGGCCGCGGCGGCATGGGCGTGGTCTATCGCGCGCGTCAGCCGAGACTTGATCGCGAAGTCGCGCTCAAGATCATCGTGCCAGGCATCGCCGACACCGCCAATGTCGTGCGCTTCCTGGAGGAGGCCCGGGCTGCCGCGCGTCTGGTGCATCCCAACATCGTGCCGGTATACGAAGTCGGCTCCATCGACGACGTCGACTATTTCTCGATGCCGCTCATCGAGGGGCGCTCGCTGGGAGCGCTGCTCGATGCAGAAAGGGCATCCGGGTCAGTAGTGATTGCGCTCATGTTGAAGCTCTGCGAAGCCATGGACTACGCGCATCGCCTCGGCCTGCTGCATCTCGACCTGAAGCCCTCGAACATATTGATCGACGAACGGGGGGAGCCGCTGATTGCCGACTTCGGCCTGGCCCGCCACATGGACGAAAACGGCGGCGTCGACGCCCAGGAGGTGTCCGGTACTCCAGCATTCATGGCGCCGGAGCAGATACTGATAAAACAATATCGGCTGACTCCCGCGACCGACACCTACGCGCTCGGCGCGATCCTGTACCTCTGCCTCACTGCCGTCCCTCCGCACGGGAGGGGCACCGCAGACGAGCTGATTCGCCGTGCGGCAGCCAATCGCATACCTTCGCCACGCGAGCTCGATGCGACGATAGCGCGCGACCTCGACGCGGTATGCATGAAGTGCCTCGAACTGCAACCCGCCGATCGCTACGCCAGTGTCGCGCGGCTGGCCGACGACCTGCGGCGCGTCCGCGATGGCCATGCGGTCAGTGTGCGCGCGATCGGCTTGTTCGAGCGCACGCGGCGATGGATCGAGCGCGAAGCGAAAATTGCTGCCGCGCTGGCATTCGCGGTGATCGCCCTGTTGCTGGGCGTCGCCGGGGCGACCTGGCAGTGGAGGCAGGCGGAAAGCGCTAAGCGGCAGGCGATCGAGCAGCGGGACGTCGCGAAGCAGGCGGAGCGCGTCGCCGAATCCGCACGCGATCGCGCTGCCATCGCCAGTGAGCTCGGGGCATTCCTCTTCACGCACGACCGCAACGCGGGCGACGGCCAGGATCCCGCACACCGCCTCATAGCGTGGTTGAACCAGCGGCTGCCCGGCGACGAGTCGGCCCAGGCGGATGTGCTGACGGCCTTCGGGAACGACGTCCACGGGTTTGATCGGAGACGCTTCGACGAGCTGATGTCCTCCGTCGTCGAGGTGCTGGGGTCTGACTATCGCAAGAGCGTCATTGCAGGCCTCGCGAATAGTTCGAATCCCCGGCGGCATGTGCATATCGCGATGCTCGCCTGGGAAGACGCGCGACCACAAGGCCCCACGCCGGCGTACAGGGCGGCGATGGACGCCGCGCTGTCGCTCGACCCGGACGACCCATTCACCCTGCAGGTGGCGGCTCTCTTCAATCTCCCCGACGCAGAGGTTTCGCTGTATCCGGAAGCGGCGCCGCGTCTCGTGCGGATCGCGCCGGACAACATGCACCACTGGTTGTTGCTGCTGACATCGGCGGAAAACGCCGACCGCACGTCGACTTTGCGCGAAGCCGCCAGACGCGTCCGCTACGACGACCACTCGCGCGATGGCCTCGTCGAGTTCGAGCAGGAGATGGAACTGTCGGGAGTCAGCGTCTCACCCCTGCTGGCCCGCCTGCTGCGCACCCTGAGTCCCGGCGAACGCCCCGAAGTCCGGATGGCGAGCATGCACGCGGGCATCGTTCCCTACACGCACTGGGATCGGCTGAGCGATTTCTGCAACCCCGCGAACGGGCACGTCACTGCGCGCTCGACGCGCGCGGGCTGCCTGACTATAGGTACCGTCATGGCGCGGTCGCAGGCAGTCGCTCTTTCGCGCATGACCGGGGTGTGGATCGTGCGGCGACTGGAGCAGGACACCCCGCTCGCGGACGAGATGTTCGAACTGCGCCGCGAGCTGGTGTACATGCGGGATCAGTATTTCGATCTGACGCCGGAACAGCACAGGGTCACGCCATACGCGGTATGGCGCGACGACTTGCGCAAGTTCGGCGAACTCGAAGCCAGCCGGCGGGGGTTCGCGCGGCTCGGACTCTCCACGGTGCCGCCTCCTGACTGGCAGGCCGCCCACCCGAACGACCTGCTGCCCCCGGAAGATCGAGCCTCGGCCCAGTGACTCCGGGTACTGCTCGACCTGGGGACTGCGCCGTGCGCGACGCGCGCACGGCCACCCGCGCGCACTGACCCGGCAATCGCAGCCGCGAGCTGCGTGCTCTCCGATTCCTGCGCGACCAGCGACCGGTCAAGGAACCTCGGATCCAGCTTCGGAGGTTCCGCGATAAAGGGACCTGTCGCCCCGAGTCAGTCGACAGGCGATTGATTCGTGGGAACCGGGTTCGGACCTCGGCCGACGCCGGCGTCGGTCTGGCAAGTCAGGATGATTTGACCAGACCTTCCTTGTTGCGTTGCCGCGCGCTCGCATTGCGGCGCCCACGCATCGAAGCCGGGGTTTGTCACTTTTCCCTGCGCTTCCGTATCTGACTAGCGGGAA
This sequence comes from Lysobacterales bacterium, assembly GCA_041745755.1. GTDB lineage: Bacteria > Pseudomonadota > Gammaproteobacteria > Xanthomonadales > Ahniellaceae > JBBQNY01. The sequence goes on along the minus strand of JBGTIG010000049.1, from coordinate 5,458 downwards.
TGGCCCATACCGAGCCCGTCTCGACCTGCAGGTGGGCACTGTCGGATCAGTTCTTACGTACCCGCGTTGTAGACAGGTCCAACCGGCCGTCGGCGACCAGGCAAGAAATCATTCAGGAGGGAAAGTGATGAAAAATGTGACGGGTTGGCTGGCCTCGGCTTCGAGTCTGCTGTGCATACTGGCCATGCCGGTATCGGCGGCGAATTTCACCGTAGATGTCGGGGGAAGTCTCGGGTTGAACTTCTCCCCGGCGACCTCGACCATCAACGTCGGCGACACGGTCACGTTCCGCAATCGGGGAGGTTTCCACAATGTTGTCGCAGACAATGGCTCCTTCCGTTGCGCGCTTGGCTGCGATGGTGAGGGCGGCGACGGCACTCCCAGTGATCTGCCGTGGCAGTTCACCGTCACCTACTCCACTCCAGGCACCTTCGGCTACTTCTGCGAACCGCACGGATCGCCCGGACAGGGCATGATCGGCAGCGTCACCGTGCAGGGTTCCCCGCCACCTCCGCCGCCTCCGCCACCTCCGCCGCCTCCGGCGAATCTCGCACCCGGTTACACCGGTGCCTGGTTCAACCCGGCGGAAGATGGGCATGGAATCTTCCTCGAGATCCTTCCCGGTGACGTCATGCTCGCTGCCTGGTTCGTGTTCACGCCGGAAGGCCAGCAGGCGTGGGTGGTGGGCACCGGTCCGATCACGGGAAACACGGCAGCGGTGGACGTCGTGATCGGCAGCGGCACGAGATTCCTGCCGAACTTCAATCCGGCGCAGCTCGTGCGTACGCCCTGGGGACGCCTCAATTTCACGTTCACCAACTGCAACAGCGGCCGCATGGATTACGTTTCGACGGTTGCAGGCTATGGATCGGGGACGATGCCTCTGGCGAGGATCACCTTGCCGGCAGGCCTGACCTGCGCGCCTCCCGCCGCCAGCGCGAGCCGCGTCCGCTAGTTCCGTGGGCCCGGCGGTGCGGTTGCTCCCGCACCGCCGGTTCCCCGCTCCAGACCGGCGTCGCAGGCCAGGGTCATGGTCATGAAGAACAGAAACGCCGCCGCAGTGATGGGGTGGTTGATCCTGGGTACAACGCCACTGTTCGCCCAGCAGTCCCTGGGCCCCGTCCCCGTGCCGGCGGAGAATCCGCTCACGAGCGGCAAGATCGCCCTCGGCAAGACGCTGTTCTGGGAGGAACAATTGTCATTGACGGGCACGGTGGCGTGCGGCACCTGCCATCGACCCGACGCGGGGCATTCAGACCCCCGCTCGGCCTTCGGCGGCGCCGGCGCCACGCATCCCGGACCCGACGGCATCTACGCGCCAGGGGGCGACGATATCGTCGCGTCGCCGGGAGTGTCGCTGCACGAAGCGAACGGACTTTACCGGTTGAGCCCCCTGTTCGGTGTGTCGCCCCAGGTCGGCGCGCGCAAGTCGCCGCCGGTGACGAGTGCGGCCCATGCGCCGCTGCTGTTCTGGGATGGCCGCGCCAGTTCCCGCTTCACGGATCCCTTGTCCGGCGCTGTGCTCATTGCAAGTGGCGGCGCGCTGGAGAGCCAGTCGCTGGCGCCCCTGCTCGACACCAGCGAGATGGGTCATGTCGGCAACGCCATCGGCGGCGTGGCGGGCCGGATCGAAGGCAAGACCCCGCTGGCGCTGGCAGAGGACGTTCCGGTTGACCTCGCGGCGTGGATCGGAGGTCGCGACTACCCGGCCCTGTTCAACGAGGTGTTCGGTACACCCGCGGTGACGCCGGCACGAATGGCGTTTGCGCTTGCGAGCTACCAGCGCGAGTTGAACGCGACGATGACGCGTTTCGATCTCGAGCTTGCGGGCACGCCCGCGCTTACAGCGCAGGAAAGACTGGGACGACAGGTCTTCGTCCAACTCGCATGCGACGGCTGCCACTCGGGCGCGCTGCACTCCGACAACACTTTCCGCTACATCGGCGTGCGTCCCGTCGAAGACGACCTCGGACGCTTCAATCAGACCGGGAACGCAGGGCATCGCGGGCAGTTCCGCGTTCCGAGTCTGCGCAACGTGGCACTGCGCGCGCCCTTCATGCACAACGGCGGCCTGGCCACACTCGAGGACGTGATCGACTTCTACCTGCGTGGCGGCGACTTCGATGCACCCAACAGGGATCCGCTGATGATCGTGCGGAGCGCGACACCGGAGGAGCGTCAGGCATTGCTCGTCTACATGCGTGACGCGTTGACCGATCCGCGGATTGCCGCGGAACTTCCCCCATTCGATCGGCCGACCCTGTACTCCGAATCGGCGCGCGTGCCCCGGATTGTCGGCAGCGGCAGTGGCGCGCCCGGCAACGTGCCCGGGATCGTGGCGAACGAGCCGGCGCACATCGGCAACCGGAAGTTCACCGTGGGCATTTTCGGTGCGTCGCCTGGAGCTGCGGCCACGCTCGTCGTCGCCAGCGCCGACCCCGGCGTGCGGGCGGTGATTCCCGTCGGCGACGTCGCCAACGTGACGACCGTCATCCAGGCCGGCAACGTGCAGTCGGGCGGCCATGCCTCGGTGCAAATCGATCTTTCCCGCAATCCGTCGCTGCTCGGGCGGACACTGTTCGGGCGTTTCTACGTGGTCGATCCCGGCGCGCCGGCTGGGCTCGCAGTCAGTCCCGCGTTTGCCGCGACGGTGTTCGGCGGGGAAGACGTGGCGGGTTCGGACGGGGATGCTGACGCGGAACGTCTGCGCACGCGTGAATGCCGGAATGGCACGGACGGAATGCCAACGATTCCTCCTGGGCGCCCCGCGGCGGTGCGCTGCCACGTACGCTAGCCCTTGCGTGCGTCGAGGGCCCCGCGGTCGGAAGTACGCGAACGCCTTCCTCCGGCTCGCTACCGCGCATCGATGGGGCGAGCTGTGACATGCTGCACCCCCGCGTCAGCGGGCCAGGCATTCGGGGGGCTGCGTGGTCTTCAACTCGTTGACGTTTGCGCTGTTCTTCGCGCTGGTACTGCTGTTGCACTCGTTGCCGCTCAGCTGGAAGACCCGCAAGGTCAACCTGCTGATCGCCAGCTACGTGTTCTACGCGGCGTGGAATCCACCTTTCATCATCCTGCTGTGGGTCTCCACGGTGGTCGACTGGTGGGCGGCCAATCGCATTTCGACGGCCTCGAATCCCTGGCGTCGGCGTGCCTGGCTCATGGCCTCGCTCACGGCCAACCTCGGCATGCTGGGCTGGTTCAAGTATGGCGAGTTCTTCCTGCGCAATTTCCAGGTACTGGCCGCGAGTGTCGGCGTCGACTACCAGCCGCCCGACTTCGACATCGTGCTGCCCGTCGGCATCTCCTTCTACACGTTCGCGACGATGTCCTACACGCTCGACGTGTTCCTGAGGCGCGCCCAGCCAACGACTTCTGTGCTGGACTTCAGCCTCTTCGTCACCTTCTTCCCGCACCTGGTCGCGGGGCCGATCATGCGCCCGACCGAACTGATCCCGCAGTTCGAGGTGCCGCATCGCGCGACGGGCGAGCAGATCCGGTTCGGTCTCGCACTGATGACGCTTGGGCTGTTCGAGAAGGTCGTGCTGGCGGATGGATTCCTCGCCGACCCCGCCGAGATCATGTTCGATGCCGCCACTGCGCCCGGCATGCTCGATGCCTGGATCGGCACGCTCGCGTTCAGCGGGCAGATCTTCTGCGACTTCGCCGGTTATTCGACTACGGCGATCGGCGCTGCGCTATGTCTTGGCTTCAAGATGCCGGACAACTTCCGCTTTCCCTACGCCGCAGTCGGGTTCTCCGATTTCTGGCGTCGTTGGCACATCACCCTGTCTTCGTGGCTGCGCGATTACCTCTACATCCCGCTCGGTGGCAACCGGCACGGCGAAGCGCGCGCCTATTTCGCGTTGATGACAACCATGCTGATCGGCGGCCTCTGGCACGGCGCCAACTGGACATTCGTGGTGTGGGGCGGTCTGCACGGGCTGTATCTCGCCGTGGAGCGGTTGCTGCGGCAAAGATTCGCCGGCCGTGTTCCCGGAGCGTTCGAGATGCTGGCGCTCGGCCTGCTCACCTATTTCCTGGTCAACGTGACCTGGGTGTTCTTCCGCGCACCGACTTTCGGCAAGGCCTGGAGCGTGCTCCGGGGCATGTTCGGATTCAACGCCGATGCCGTGCCGCTGATCGCGGGCGTGTATGTCGCGAGCGCGGCGATCATCGTCGCAGGAATATTCGCGACGCACTGGCTGATGCGGCGGCGCACGCTGGAATCGGTCGTTGCCGCCACGCCCGCACCGGTCATCGCGCTGGTGTGGGCGCTCATGGCTTTCGCAATTCTCATCGAACAGGGAACCGGAAATGCCTTCATCTACTTCCAGTTCTAGGCAGGGGAACCCGGATCCCGACCGTTTCGAACGGGCCAGTTCCGAACGGCTGACCGCCGCCGACCGTCCGGGCGTCGCCCAGCCCGTTCCGGAACGCCCCGTGCCGCGGCAACCCTGGGGCAGGCTGCTGCTGTTCGTGATCGTGGTGGTCGCACTGCTGATGCTGGCCGGGGAGTGGAACGCGCGGAGGTTGGGTCTGTTGCCGGGAGACATCGACGACAGCGCGTCCGCCTGGGTCGAGCAGCGACGCCTCGTCGATGCGGGCGACGTCGAGGTCGCCATCGTGGGCGATTCGCGGATTCTCTTCGACACCGATCTCGACCATTTCGAGGCGCTCACCGGCGTGCGTCCGGTACAGCTCGCGCTGCCGGGCACCAACGGGCGGCCGTTCCTCGAGCATCTGGCGAATGATCCCGACTTCAAGGGCCTGGCCATCGTCGGGATCAGCGAGGGCTCCTATTTCCGCGACGGCATCGGGCTCATGGCGGATGCCCTCGACCGCTACGCGTTCGAGTCGCCGTCCGCGCGCAGCTCCTTTGAACTGCACCGCGCGCTGTCGCGGGCGTTCGGATTCCTCGACAGCGCCTATCGATTGAGCACGCTGGTGCACCGCATCGATCCCGGCTGGCGCGCGGGAACGCGCGGGCCTTATGGCGACGTCTGGAAAATTTCGGTCAAGACCTCGGACCGCCAGACATGGTTGTGGCGGCGCATCGAGACCGACGCGCGCCTGCGCGAGCACGCTCGCAGCGTCTGGATGAAAGGCTTCTCTCGCGGCACACCGGCGACGGCGGAGGTGATCGCGAAAACGCAGTCGGTCACCCGGGCGGCGGTCGCGAAAATCCGCGCGCGCGGAGGCGAGGTGGTGTTCCTGCGTCCGCCGTCGTCAGCTGAGCTGCGAAAGCTGGAGGAGGAGAGACTGCCACGAGCGAAAGGCTGGGACCCACTGGTCGCTGCGGCCGAAGTCGTGAGCGTGCACTTCGAGGATGACCCGGCCATGCAGGGCCTCGATGTTCCCGAGTTCTCGCACCTGTCGCGATCCTGCGCGACGGTCTACACCGACGCCTACATTCGCGCCTTGGCCAAACGCACCACGCGTTTGACTGTGCTCGCCG
>JBGTIG010000048.1:0-1578 GCA_041745755.1 Lysobacterales bacterium | reverse complement strand
CAAGGCGATGTTGCCGGCGACTGCCGCGGCGTTGACGAAGGGCATCTCGCAGCCGTCCCGGGGAACGCCCGCAGGTGGTGTGGAGATGCCGTCATCGACCAGCACAAGATTGCCGGTGATACCGCCCACCGGTGCTGCGGGACCGAACGACGCCGGCTGAGCGTCCTTCACGCCGGCAATGCTGGCGGGTGAGTTGACGATCAACTTAGGCGCGGAGTCGAGATACAAGGTCTTGTCGACGCGGACGTTGGGGCCTGCCCACACCAGGTTCGGATCGCTGATCGCGGATGCCTGGCGCTGCGCGTTGCTGGCCATCTGGATCCAGCGCGTCCGCGACGGCGCATCCATGAGGAAACGGGTCCAGATGTCGGGGCGACCACCATTGAAGGCGCCCGTCGTGCTGCTGGTGAATGTCTGGAATCCAAGTCCATGCGCAAACTCATGGAACACGACCGGCAGAAGCGCCGTGCGGTTGGCCGGAGTGGGATCGCTCGCCGCCGTGCTGTAGTACCAGCCCGCAGTGCCCGTGATGCAGGTGCCGCTGTCGTAGTCGGAATTGTACTGGGAGTTGATCTCTTCATTGCCGACTGCCGTGCCGTTCAGATCCGTGCCGGACAGCGCGTTCGCGAGTGCGGCCGAGTACCAGGTGTTCGGAAACGGTGCGTTAGCAAAATCCGCGTGGATCGTGGTGGCACCCGCGGAGCCCAGCACCGCGCTGTTGCCGTTGCAGGCCAGGGGATTGAAGGCGACACGGACCCTGATCTCGACGGTGCTCTCGAGCAGGGCACCCCACTGGTCGGCGGCAGTCTGCACCACCCTCAGGCGCTGAGCGCCTAGCGTGACTTCCGGGTTGCTGGGCAACGGCGCTACTGGCGTCGGGTCGTTAAAGCCTTCGCCGGGCCCGTCATTGTTCACTACGGTGACGGTCGCAGCGTAGCTGGTGGTCGCGAAGACCGCGGCGCAGGCGACTAAGAGAAGACGCGTGGAGTGGATCCGATTCATGTTCCTGCTCCTCACTTGAGGTCGCGCGCGGGCGCGGCGGCAACGTCGGTGTGTTTGCCTTCTGCAGCGTGCTCGACGCCGGTGCACGTGTACCCGATCGAACCATCTTCCATCCGGTACGCACTGCTCGCCATTTCGAAGCGACCTTGAAGGTCCATGCTCACGCTGCCATCGGGATGACGTACTTCCTGCAAATCGCTCGAATCCTGATTGAACAGGTCCTGCGCGTCGCTGGACGCGGCCGCCTTCTGTTCGGCAGTCACTGGTCGATCGACGAGAGTGCCTGTTTCCGGATCAAGGTAGACCCGCATACCGGCGGCTCCGACCGTTGTACCCGTTGTCGCGGAGGCGGTGTTGGCCGGCGCAGTGTCGGTATTCCCCTCGGATTGTTCCGAAGCAATCGCACCGGCGCACAGCGCGACGAGACTGGCAGCCGACATGTACAACAAGGCTTGAAGATTCATGGAAGAGAACTCCTGGACCTGATTTTAGGGGGAGGGACACGCGAGCCGCCTGGCGGAGGCAGCATCCGCTTGGCGATGGCGCGGCGGCACGACCTCCTGACTCTACGCGATT
>JBGTIG010000047.1:0-16776 GCA_041745755.1 Lysobacterales bacterium | reverse complement strand
GCTCGCCGCGACTGCTGGATTCGCCGTGCTCGCGCTGACCATTGGCATCGTAGCAACGTCTCTGCAGTGGCGCCGGGCCGAGCACAACGCAACTCGGGCCGAAAGCAACGCCGCTGCCGCCAGCGAGCGACTATGGGACAGCCGCCGCGAGGCGGCGTTGCGCCTCGAACAGGAGGGCAAAGGCTTCGAATCGATACCGCGTCTCCTCCAGAACATCGAAGAACAGAAGCAGGGGGGTCGTGACGAAGCCGTGGCGATGGAGTTGCGCCGCATTGGTCTGCTCTCCAATCAGGGCGCAGCGCTGATAGACCACGCGGTTATCACGGACGCCAATCCGATCACCGTGGCGCTCAGCCCTTCGGGCAGGACTCTGGCCGTGGGATACAACGATCAAAGCGTGCGCTGGTACGACTCCGCGTCGATTGTCGAACGCGGACGCGTTGAACTCGCTGGCCTCAGCACCTCCGACGGCGAAGCACGCATCCCGCAACTGCTGCGCTTCGTGGACGAGACGAGGCTGCGGGTTTCGCTGGAGTGGTTCAGCAACCAGGTCAGTCCGAATGAAAACGACACGTGGCTGCTGGACCTCGACACCGCAACGGTGATCCAGCCCCCGACGACGTTCGCAGACTTTTCCGACGCCGCCTGGAGCGGAAATGGTCGATTTGCATTGCTGCGCAACAGCCGACGTCAGGTCCAAGTGTGGCGCGCGCAACCGTGGCAGCCCCTGTCGCCGCTGACGCGGCAGGAGCAGACTCCGGCGCAGCTGCACGCCTTGCCGTGGATGGTCGACCCCCAAGGCCGGTTCGTGGCCAATCTGAGCATGCGCATGCACGTGCTGACGCTGCACGCCGCGAATGATGTATCCCGGGCGGAAACCATCGCGGTTCCCAGCGATGCCGGCATTTCTGCGTGGGTGCTGAGCGCTGACGGGAACACTATGGCGCTCGGCGATTTCGACGGACGCGTGTTCCTGGTTGACACCCAAACGCGCCGGGTACGGCAGCTGCCGACCATGCGCGGCCGGGAAATCACCTGGTTGTCCTACAGTGAAGACGGCGCGTGGCTGGTCGCGAGCAATTTCGATGGCAGCGTGTACGCCTACGATGCGGCAACCGGCGACTCATTGGTGTCCGGACCCATGCGCGGCGATTTCGCAGTACAGCGGGTTAGCGTCAGCCGACGCCATCGCTTGCTGGTCGCGGACGGCGAGGGTCGATCCGCCTTCTGGCGAATTTCGGTGAGCGGGCCCAGGACCACGCCAGCCCAGCGGATCGGGGCAGGTGCAGCGCCGCATGGTCTTGCCGGGCGATATTCCGTGGCCTGGTCGACGGACAACAACCTGATGGCGACCTGCGGGATCGACGGGCAGCTGCGTCTGTGGCGGTTGCCGGTGGCGCCGCTCATCGAGGCGCGTGCGGCTCCACAGATACCAGAGAGGACCTGGTTCAGCGGCAAATCTGTGGTCGACGTGGCGTGGAATCAACTACGCGTCGTGTCCGCGGACGGAATCAAGACGTCGCCGTGGCTTGAGTTGCCCGGGCCACCTGGCTTTGCCGAACTCCTGGATGACGACCGCATCCTTGTGATCACCATCGGGCCCGAGCTGCGGATATATGACCCCGCCAAGCTGATTCTATTGTTCGAGCCGCTCGCACTGACGGACAGCCCGCAGCACATGGTCAGCAATGCGGATGGGTCGCGCCTCCTGCTGACCTTCACGGAAGCACGCAAGGATGGGGTCTGGGAGCGAATGGAACTTTACAACGCCCGCACCGGCGTGCGGCTGCAGGGTGAGGCCGCCGTGCGCGGTGCGCAGCGTCGCATCACGATTTCCGACGATTCGCGCCTGATCGCCGCAGTGGGGTCTGCGGATTCGGGCACTGTCGTGCTCGACGGCTCCAATCTCGAGCGCATCGGTGAGTTCCCGCACGATCCTTTCGAGCCGGTGCAATCCACATCCTTCGCGCCGGGGAATGACGAGCTGCTGTTGGTGACGCGCACGCCGGACCCTCGCATGGGCGAGAACAAGCTGTTGAGATGGAGCCCGCGAACGGATGAAATTCTCCTCGAGGAGAGGCTCGGCAACGTGTGGCCACTCGGCGTGGCTTCGGTTCCCGCGTCCGGGGTATTCGTGGCCAGTACCACGGAGGATGTGTTGCTCGCGCCGGGCGGGGCGCCGAGGCTGGTACCACGCTTGGCCCGCAGCGAACCCAGCGGTGCGCTGGCGCTCGGTTGGGACGGGCGCCTGTTTGCACGGGCTCACCGTCGGGAAGTGCAGTTGTACGACGCCACTACGTGGTCCCCGGTGGGAGCCCCGCTGGCGGCCGACATCGATGGCATGGATCTCATCGTGCAACTGGCGTTCTCAAAAGACGGCGATCGTCTGCTAGCGCGCACGGCCGAAGGGCGCTGGGTACTCTGGCGGATCGCACCGGAGTCTCGGAGTCCTGCGCGACTTGCGCTCGAGAGCGCGCGCACCAGCCTCGTCAACGAGAGTCAAAGTACGGTGCACGCAGCCTCGCCCGAGGAGCGACTTGCCATGCGCGGTCGCGACCGTGGGCCAGGCGCCCAGGCAGAGACGCGGCCCGCTCCTCCAGTGGCCGCGCTGACGTTCGATGGCCAGCGCATTCCGATACGCACGCAGGCGACGCCGGCCGAGTTGCTCGACCTGAGTTCCTGGTACGACTCCGGCCCGGACACTTCGCGCAATTCCTTCTACAACGTGCTTCCGCGGATGCGGCCATATCCCGCCGGTCTGCATCGCTTTGGCGGCGTCGACTATGACATCCGGGGCATGTTCCAGATGGGCCTGACACGGTCCAGGAAGAGCCGTTCCGGAGAAACCTTGCCTCTCTCCTGCCTGCCCTCTCCCCCAGGGCCAATCGCTGCGGTGCGCCCGCTGGTAAAGGTGAGCTTGAACATCCCCGTGAGAATCGGCGACACGCTTGCATTGTTGAAGTATCACTATGCTGACGGTGGCAACGCGGAAGTGCTGCTGCGCGCAGGTATAGAACTCCCCGGATACAGCGGCGGCGATGCGGCGGTCCCGCAGGTGTTCGGTCAGAAAGTCAACACGATCCTGGGGGAGCGGGAACACGAGATGCTGGCTGCTCCGCGACTGCGCAACCCGCATCCTCACAGGCGCGTGCGCTGTCTCGACCTCGAGGCAGCAGGGCGCGGCGGCGCGATGTTGCTGTTCGCGATCACCGCGGAGCCGGCCCCGCTGGAATCGGCGCCGCCGGATCCTGTAATCGCCTCCCGTGATTCCCGTTAGATTCATCAGGAGCATCCGGTTCCTACAGCTGCCGCCCACAGCCCGCTTGCGGGCACTTTCAACGCAGGAGAACGTCATGAGCAAATGCATGATCATCCCGGGATTGTTGCTCGGAGCGCTGACGCTGGCACATGGGCCCGCGCAGGCTTGCGGCGAGAACCAGTTCAACATGGGCCAGGGTCTGCGCTACCGGAATCTTCTGGCACCTCGGCCCGCCACAGTTCTGGTGTTCGACGAGAGCGCTGCGAACCGGAAGCAGTTGTATTCCGGCATGGTGCGCGCTGGTCACAAGGTCACGGTGGTCTCGAACAGCGAAGACGTATCGCGCGCGACGAATGCCAAGCGCTTTGATGTGATCATCGCCGAGCTGGGGGACGCGGGTGAGATCAACGTCAGTCCCGGCAGCAAGGCTCGTGTGCTCCCCGTCGTGAAACGCCAACAGCGTAATCAGCCCGAGCTGCGCGACCGCTTCGATCACTTCGTGATCGACGGCGCAAGCCTCGGTCAGTATTTGAAGTCCATCGACCATCTGGTGCAAGGCAAGTCGAAATGATCTCGGGCGAGCCAGGGTGGGGGCCCAGGCATTGCCTTCGCGTGATCCTGATCTTGGCTGCGTGCGGCCCGGCGGACGCGCAGCGCACGGGCAACGATATCCTGATTGAAGGGCTCGAAGAGGTCCGGTCTGAAGAGGGCGACGAGGCGCCCGCAGCACATCGCGGACGTGTTTCGCTCGCCTACCAGTTTCAGGACACCGAAGGGCTGATCAGCAACGATGGCAGCATCCTCGGGTCGACGACCACTGACCTGCACAGCCTGCGGCTTTCAGTGGACTACAGGCTGAACGATCGGTGGGAGCTGCACGCGAGTCTGCCGTTCATGCGCAAGCGGTCGAGCGGAGGGCCCGGCGCACATCGTCTCGACGTCCTCGTGGTGCCCCATCCCGAGGCAACTTTTCTCGACGACGGCGACTACCACAGCGGGTGGCAGGATTGGGCGCTGGGAGCGTCGCGCCACGATGTCTGGCGCGGATTCGAAGTTGTCTCGCAGGCGACTCTGTACTTGCCCACACACGACTACTCGCATTTCGCGAATGCCGCTATCGGGCAGAACCAGAAGAAGCTCAACCTGGGCGTCGACCTGTCCAGAAGGATCGGATTCAGCAATTTCTATTACTCGGTCGGCTACAGCTACGAGCTGGTCGAACGGACGCTCGACATACCGCTGAACAAACATCATCTCCGATCCTCGCTCGGCTATTTCTTCAGCCCGCGACTGGCGGGCAGGGTGTTCATCAACGCCCGCGACAGCCAGGGTCGCGGCACCGACGATATCGGTAGCGACCGGACCTCGGAACTGTTCTACCAGCACGACCGGATATCCCGACACGACTACGTGATCGGCGGCGTTGCGGCGACGTGGCAGTTCTCGGATCTGTATGCGGTGACCCTCACCGGAGTTGGCCTCCTCCGAGGGCGCAACGTGCACAATCTGCGGCGCGCCTACGAACTCCAGTTCACGAGGAGTTTCTGACCGGCTTCGATGCCCTCCCGAGTCTCCAAGACGTCCCACCGGGATGGACCGGAGAGTCGGCACCCGCGGTTCCCGCGACCAGTAGCCACTGACTTCCAGGCGTGCGTGACGAAACGCGTTGCCGGTGACGCGAAGCTTGCGGTGCCGGCGGTCGGAAACCACGCCAGTCCGCGGAGGACGTGCAGGCGTCGAACGGCTTTTCGGAGACCCTGAGGCCGGGATGCAGCGAGAGGTAATGCCGGCAGGGTTTTCACGTACTCATTCCATGCCGCACTTGGCGGTCGCGCCGAACTCGACACGCGCCACGAAATGAGGACTCCGCTATGAAACTGCAACCTGTTCACACCTCCACTGTAGGTCGCGGTGCGCAAGCTCCGCGACGGCGTTGGCTGCTGGCTTGCGCATTGGCGCTCGCACTCTCCGGGAGTGCTCACGCAGATTCTGTCACCGACTGGAACGCCACCGCGGGCGTGGTCGCTCCCCGTTTTGGCAGCCCGCAGCACCAGTCCCGCGCCATGGCGATCGTGCAGATCGCGGTGCACGATTCGCTCAACGCGATTCGTCCGCGCTATCACACCTACTCCGTGGTACCGACTGTGACTGGCAGCGCGTCCGCAGACGCAGCTGTCGCCGCTGCCGCGCGTGGCACGCTACTCGGCCTGCTCGACACGGTTCCGGATGGACCCCTGAAAGTCGAGGCGATCGCCACAGTGGTCAATGCCTACGACGCCGCCATTGCTGCAATCCCGGCAGGCGTGGCGAAGTCGCGGGGCATCGCAACGGGCGCGAATGCCGCTGCCGCAATCCTGGCCTTGCGCAGCGGCGACGGATCCGCCACACCGCACCTGCCATACACCCTCGGGCCCGAACCAGGCATTTACCAACCCACGCCCAATCCGGAGTTTCCCGCCGTCATCGTGCCTTCGTTCGCGGGCTGGGCAAACGTGGCTCCCTTCGCGATCTATCGCCCCTCGCAGTTCTTCGTTCCACCCGGCCGGATTTTCGACCTCACGAGCCGGGCCTACGCGCGCGAGTACAACGAGGTCAAATACCTTGGCGATGCGCTGCGGCGTGGGGCGGCTCCTGACTCGGAGGAAAGCGACATCGCGAGATTCTGGCCGGGCGGAGGTTCGAACTGGAACCTGTCCGCGCGCGTCATCGTCGACGGACTCGGTCTCGATTCCTGGCAGCACGCACGCCTATTCGCGCTACTGAACATCGCCGAAGCGGATGGACTGATCGCCAACCAGAAGTTCAAGTACATGTATAACTTCTGGCGGCCGGTCACCGCCATACGCTGGGGCGATGACGGCAATCCGCGCACCGTGAGCGACCCCTCCTGGCGTCCCTTCCTAGTCACTCCGCCCTATCCGGATTACCCCTGCGCGCTTCCGACCGCAACGGGCGCGAGTACGTCAGTGCTGCGGGAGTTCTTCGGTACAGATGACGTTGCATTCGTGCGCACGTTCAATGCGGGAGCCGTGCCTCTCCCGGCGCCACTCGCGGCATTGCCCGCAAAAGCCATCACCCGGCAATTCGACTCACTGTCCGAAGCCGCATCTGAAGCCGCCGACGCGCGCGTGTACGGCGGAATGCACTTCCGAAGCGGTTGTCGTGCGGGAAGACGCCACGGAACAGAGATCGGACGCTTTGTCTTCCGCCACTACCTGCGGCCGCTGAGGCCGAATCGTCCACCGCACAGCTGAATCGGTGACTTGAGCCAGTTCAAGAGCGGACCGATTTACAACGGTCCGCTCTTTCTTGGCGCAGCGGCGCAGCGGCGCAGCGGCGCACCGTTCGCCGCCCGTCAAGCGGTTGCCCGCCAGGAACGTGTCCAGTACTCCTCCGTTCGCGTGCCCGAGCTGGCGCGGTCTATGACTTCTTCTCGGGCACCGCTGGTTTCGACTCGCGGGCGGCGCGCTGCAGGTCGCCCATCAGCTGGTAGGGCGAATCGTGGAACCGGTGGCAGGTGATGCAGGTGGACTCGACGCGCTTGATCGCGGCTTCGCCGCCGTGACACTGCCGGCAGTTGTCGATTCCGGGGATGAGCAGGTCGGTGCTGGTTTTCGACGCCGCGGCCGCGTGGCACTCGCCGCATTGCATGGTGCTGTGGCCCGAGTGCGGGAAGAGCGCCTTGGCGAACCAGACGCCGGATACACGCACGGGGTCGACGATCCACCGGTCCTGCGCGGCGCCCTCGCTGCGGGTCACCGTGTGGCAGACGTTGCACGCGCGTCCGGTGAACAGGCTCTCGCCGATTTCGCTGGCGCGGTTGCCGGCCCATGCGCGCGCCTCGATCGTCTGCGCGGCGGTCAATGCCTGGCCGGGTCGTCGCCGCTGCTGCACGAATATCGGTGCGCGTGCGTCCTCGTAGCCGCCCGCCAGGGCTCGTCCAGCGTAGTACTCGTCCAGCATCGCCAGAATCTCCGGGATCCTGGCGTGCGGGACCTGGCGATCGGGGGCGAGCAGATCGAAATCGAGACGATGGCAACTCTGGCACATCGTCTCGAAATCGACCGGGCGCATGCGCCCGCCACCGGGCTCGGCAACGTGACAGGAACCGCAATCGAGCACCCGCGAGCCTTCGGGGCCGCTGAGGCCCTTCGTGCGCAGATGCAGTTCGTGCGGAAACTTGAGGCCGGATGCCTCGCGCAGGCCGGGCTTGAGTTCCACGCGTGAGGGCGTGAAGCGCCCCTCGTCATTCCATCCCGGCAGGTTCACCTTGAGGGGCGGATGGGCGGTCCCGAAATCCTCCGCGTCGACCAGCTTGGTCGCACCCTTGCTGCTCGCCTGCATGTCGCGATGGCAGTCCGAGCAGAGCGCCTGCTGCGCATCGATCAGCTGGTCGGGCCCGTTGTGATCGCGATGGCAGTGGGCGCACCGCGTGTTGCCGAGGGCCGGCAGATTGAACTTCGCGGGATCGGCGTGCGCCGGGATCGCTCCGTGGCACGCGCCGCAGGCCTCGTCACGCACCGGCTGGAAGGGTTTCTCGTGGCACGTCTCGCAGCGATCGCCGAAAGTGTGGTGCGCGCGCGCGAGTTCCCCCGATTGCCAGGTCATGCGACTGGTCAGGGGAATGATGTCGATGACCGGCCGCGTCTGCGGCACGAAGTGCGCGAACATCGGCAACAGCAGGAACAGCAGCGCAACCACCAAGAACAGGAACCACGCGGGCCGCCGCTTCGACAGCCAGGTGTCGGCGAGCGTCTTGTCGAGCGCCTGCGAGGCCACCCGGGATTCGACCGATTCGAGCGGACTGACCTCCACGGCTGCATCGAAGCCCTTTGGCGCGTCGAGCAATTTCACACGCACGCCGCCGAGCTCGATGACCGCGCCGCGCTTGACGATCGCGTTGCGCTCCGCACGGCCGTCGATCTTGACTCCGGTGATGACCTTGGACTCGACCCGCACCTTGCCGGAGCCGAGTGCCGTCAGCTCGGCGTGAGCCAGCGCGCTGCGGATGTCGGTCAGAGCGACTACCTGGTCGGCGCCGCGGCCGATGGTGAGCGTGTCGCCATCGAACGCGAAGTCCTGGTAACCGACGTTGCCTTTGCCCTTGCGGGTGATTCGGCGGACAAACCAGCGCATGGTCTTCGTGGCCTACCAGTAGAAGAAAACGACGATGATGTGCGCGGTCAACGCGGCCAGCAGCGCGAACGTCAACGGCACATGCACGTACAGCCAGAGTTCCATGAGCGACTGCAGCTGGATATCGCGGCTGACGCGCGTGGCCAGCGACTTCTTGCGCGAGAGCGCGTCCAGCAGCTTGCGCATGGTTTCGGCCTGGACGTCGGTCGCCTTCGCGGCGAGGAAATCGACCATCGCGTACATGGTGGGCATCTCCTGGGTGCGCGGCTCGGCGGACTGGCCCGCCTTCTCGCGCTTCTCCAGCGCTTCGCGCACCTGCCGCAATGCCTGTTCGGACGCGTCGTTCGTCCGGAGCATGCCGCGCACCCCCCCGCCGAATCGGGTGTTGTCGATCGAGCGCGCGACGATCGCGTGCAGGCGTGCGTCGATGCCGTCGGCAAGCTGCAGCGATTGCTGGTCCAGACTCGAGATCTCCTCGAGCATCGACTGCCTGGATGCATTTTCGCGATTGCGCGTCATCAGGGCGGGATAACGCAGGTACGTGAACACACCGACGAAGCCCGACAGGATCACCAGCGTCATCAACACGAATGCCAGCGTGTGCACGTTCCAGCTGAACTGGAAACCCGAGTGCAGGAGCGCGACCAGGAGCAACGCGGTGCCGAGATAGACATGCGCGGACAGCCAGCCGCCGAGGGATCCGAGGTTGCTGGAATAGGCGCGTTTGCGCAGGCCGAGGGACGTGAGCCAGTAGATGAGCACCGCGCCGATCGTGCCGAGCGTGTAGCCGAGCCAGGTGCCGCCGTTCGGATGCGGCGACGGATCGTGCCAGATGTACGCGACCAGGCACCCGAGCAACAGCACGATCGCCACCCAGAGGTAGCGCTTGTTGGCAAAGGTGAGGAAGGAATCATGCATGGCGGAGGGAGTCCTGCGTTGCCGCCGACCCTGCCCGCCAGCTGCCTCCTACGGCGAGGGGGCGCAGCAAAACGGCCGCCGACCTGCCGGACAGGGATCTCATCGCCGCGACTGCGCGTAGGCGGGGAATTCCTCGGGCGATATACGCACCGCCGCGCCGGTCGGGCATGCGCGCACGCAGGCAGGCCCGCCAGAGAGGTCCTTGCACATGTCGCACTTGACGGCCTTCTTGGCTGATGCCGAATGCCCGGCGTCGGCCGCATCGTCGTGCGGTGCCTCGCCTGGGCCTGAGCCCGCGCCGAACAGCAGCCAGGACAGCAGCCCCGGCTTCTTCGGCGGCTTCGAGGCCATCTGGATGACACCGTAGGGACAGTTGCGTTTGCAGTTGCCGCAGCCGATGCAATTGTCTGCGATGAATACCTCGCCGTTCGGCGCGCGGTGGATCGCGTCCGGCGGGCAGTCCTTCATGCAATGCGGATGTTCGCAATGCCTGCAGGAGGTCGGAACGTGGATCTCCGCAAAACTGGGCCCGGCCTCGCGATCCAGCCGCGACGTGCCGCCGTGGGTTTCCGCGCACGCCTTCTCGCAGTTGTCGCAACGCACGCAGAGCGACTCGTCGATCAGCAGGATATCGGTCGCTTCGCCGGCACCTTGCGAGATCAGGAACGAAATGAGATCGCCACCGGTCGGCAGGTTCTGCAGCGCGAGGTTGGCGGCCGCGCGCTGGCGGTATTCCGACTGGATGCGCAGGCGCAGCAGGGGATTGCGCAGCATGAGTTCCTTGAACGCCGCCGCATCGACGCGCACGGTCTCCGAGCCGATCGCTGCCGTGGCGGTCGCGGTGCGCTTGCCTTCGCCCATCATGGTCATTTCGCCGACGTAGTTGCCGGCGGCGACATAGGAGAGCACCACTTCGCGACCACCGATCTGGCGCGAGATGGTCAGCGATCCGACGCGCACGAGGTGCAGGCAGTCGCCTTCCTCGCCTTCGCGGAACAGGACTTCGCCTGCCTTGAATTTCTCGATGGTGGCGTTGTCGACGATGGGTGCGAGTTCGGCGTAGCTCGACTCGGGTGCGAAGCGGCTCTGGATCGCGCGCAGGATGAATACGGCGTCGATGGAGCGTTTGACGGCTTCCACCGAGTTGATGAGCTTGTTCATCGAGCGGCGCGGGGTCTCGACGAGCACGCAGTTCGCGCCGGCGAGGATGGTCGCGGACCTCCGGCGCCCGGAGATGAGGCTCATCTCGCCGAAAAACTCCCCGCTCCCGAGCGTCACCCGCTTGTCGCCCTCGAGGATCACCTGTGCTTCGCCCTCGACGATCGAATAGAACGTATCCGTGTAATCGTTGCGTTCGAAGATCGCTTCGCCCGGCCGCGGCGTGCGGACTTCCGAGTCCAGCATGAACTCGCGGAGCTGCAGCGGCGTGATGTGGGACAGCAGCTTGACGTTCGTCTGCACCTTCGCCAGCGCAGCTTCGACGGAGGTGAAGCCGGGCATTCGCCCGAATTTCTGGCGCAGCAGCGGCTCGTCCGCGGGCTCCACCGGCCGGCCGAGGATGTGCTCGATCACCTCGTAACCCTGGTTCATTGCCTGCTTGATGAGCGGGTAGCCGCCGAGCGCACCGACGATGTAGAGACCCGGTACGTTCGATTCGTACTTCGGACTTATCGCGGGGACGCACGCGGGATCACTATTGGGAAATTCGACGCCGCAGGCCTCGACGAACGCACGCGGCGCGGTGGCGCCGAGTCGCGCTATGACGCGATCGAGCGCGATCTCCGCCTTGCCATTGGGGGTCGAGAGCGCCATGCGGCCGGGTTTTGGACCTGCCTCCACGGCTTCCACGACTTCCGGCGAGGATCCGAAGTAGCACTCGATGCGGCCATCGCCGATGCCCTTCATGATCGCCTGCAGATTGCCTTCCTTCGCGCGCGCGAACTCGTCGCGGCGGTTGATCACGATGACCTTGTTCCGTTCCGCGAGCGCTACCGCGTTCTCGATGGCGGCGTCGCCCGCGCCCACCACGACGATGGTCTCGCCTTCGTATTCTTCGGGATCGTCGAGGGTGTACTGCACGAACGGCAGGTCCTCGCCGGGAATGCCCATCTTGCGGATGTTGCCTTGCAGTCCGATTCCCATCACCACGGTCTCGGCTTCGAGTGTCCGACCGTTTCCGCAGCGGATCTCGAAATGACCGGACGGCTGCTTCGTGATCGCGGTCACTTCGTGCCCGTGTGCCACGTTGGTCTTGACCTTCGTGACGCCGCTGCTCCAGTCGCCCAGGACCTTCTCGCGCGTACCGGCAGCGAAAGCCAGCGGCGAACGCAGGGGCAGCGCGTCGGGCTCCGACATGACGTGCTTGCCCTTCTGGTACCGGTAGATCGTGTTCGAGAGATGCGGCTGGGCTTCGAGCAGGACGTGCGGGACGCCGAGCTCGGCCGCGTGCGCAGCGGCGCTCATGCCGCCGGGCCCGGATCCGACGATGGCGATGCGGAAGCGTTCCGACATTCGTATCCCCCCTTTCGCGGTCGTCCGCGCGGCGCCAGCGGGACGTTGCAGTGCGTCGAATCCCGTGGCGGCACCCTCGCCGCCGTCGCATCATAAACCAGAGACTTCACCGCATTCACCGAATGGCGCGGGAAACTTCCGGCATTGCGGTTTGCAGGGGTTCTCGGCCATGCTTGCAAACCGGCTGAGCGGCCGGTCCACTATCAGCCGTCGCCGCAGGCACGTTGGCGTGCTGCGCCAGGGTAGTGGCGCGCTCCTTGCTCCTTACACCCTGTCCGGTGCTCCGTGCAGCGCGCGGGTCGTCCGGGTCCATTGCGAGGTTTTCGGTTCATGAGTCAGCGATTCGCCGAGTTCCTGTCCGGCCTGCCGCGCCCGGAAGTCGCGAGCGACCCAGTGCTGCCGGTGGATGCGCGTCGGGTAGGCGCGTGGATAGACGCGCTGCCACTTGCCAATGCCCCCGCCGCGACCACGCAACTGCTTGACGGCCTGGCGCGGCTCAACCGGCAGTCGGCGCAAGGCAGCGAGCGCCTCAACGTCATGGAGTCGCTGCGGCGTCCCGTGTCGATGATGTGCGAAGTACTCGACCGGCAGGTGATCGGCACCAGCTTTCCCATGCCGCCGGCGAAGACCGCGACGGCCGGCCAGCTCATCGAGTTGCAGCACGGGCTCGCGACCGGGTATCGGCTGGCCCTGCGCGAGATCGCCGGCAGCGAAGGCAGGGTGTCCTTCCTGCGCGGCAAGGCCGCCGCCACGGCAGCCGTGCGTGCGAGCCTGCACACGGCCGAGCTCCTCTGTCGCGATTATCTGATCTACGCCAGTCCCGCGCCCGGGACCTGGCGGCATTTTCATCAGCTGTATGCGTACGCGCAGGACGCCGGGTTCGCGGGCAAGCACATCGACGATCCGTTGCGCGCAGACATGGTCACGTCGACGACGCAGAACTACCTGACTGCACTGCTGCACGCCCTCAGCAATCCCTACCGGATGGCGCAGCGCGAGAGCGTGGATGCCTTCGGTGCGTGCCGCATCCTTGCGCAGCGAGCCGCTCTTGTCGCGAAGAGCGGCGTCAGTGCCAACACCGTGGCGATCGCGCTCAACAACGACGAGGGTCCGGGCTATCTGCCCGAAGAGCGAGCCGCGAGCGGCGACGCGGATCTGTTCGTGGATCTCGAACCGGTGCTGGCCTGGCTGAATCACGAATTGCTGGGCCGCGATGCCAACAGTGCCTTCGAGCTCAAGGGCAAGGACGTGCCGGCAGTGACCATCACGCCGGAAGCGCTGACGCGCACGACTGCAAGCTGGCGACCCGCGCCCATCCGGGGGCACCAGAGACTGGCGGCGGGACATTCGCTCGATTCGCTGGTCGGGCTCACTTCGTTGCATCACGCACTGTCCGGCGGCCTTGATGCCGACGCCATCGAGCGGAGCTTCGGCGGCGAGTCGCAGCGGCTTTCCGTCAACGCCACCGCGAGCTGGAGCGAACGCTACGGCGAGCCGCAACGCCCCCAACGGCTCGCCGCCAAAGTTCTCGATCAGAGTCTCGGCGGCTATCGACTGGAGTGGGACAACGTCATCGGTGCTCGCCTGCGTGTGGGCGAAACCGTCGGACTTGCGCCCGCAGGCCTTGCGGATGACGAGACCGACTGGATGGTGGGTCTGGTGCGCTGGATGCGTATCCTGCCCGACGGGCGAGTCGATTCCGGCGTGGAACTCCTGTCCCGGCAGGCTCGCGCAGGCGCGCTGAGTTCCTACACCGCGGCGCAACGCAAATCGCAACCGTTGCGGGTGCTCACGATGGCGCCGAGCCGGTCCGAGGGCGACGCACGCGAACTGCTGCTTCCGGCCCGGGTCGATCGCGAGGCGGTGCTGTTCCGGCTGGTGGTGGCGCCCGATCCCTACGATCCGACGGACGCTTCCGAACGCCTGCGTTTCACCGCGCTCGAGCCCATCGAGAACAACGGCGTCTATCTCCATGTGCGGCCCGCCGGTGCCGACTCCTGACAGGCCCCGACGGGCCGTGGCTGCTTGCGGGGTCGCGGCGGGATAGGGCAACGCGCGCGTAGCGGGTTTCATCGCGTGGCACGGGGCAATTGCTAGACTCGGGGCATGTCCGTCGCCAAGCGTTCACCCGGATCCGATCACCCAACTGGCGGTGACACCGACCAATCCCCTGCTTTCGCCCCACGGCAACTGCGGCTGGGCGTTGCGATCGGTGGAATCCTGGTGGGGGCGGGCGCTCCCGTCGTCGTGCAATCGATGACCAACACCGACACCGCCGATGTCGCCGGCACCGCAAAGCAGGTGGCTGAACTCTGGCGCGCGGGATCCGAACTCGTGCGCATCACGGTCAATACCCTGGATGCGGCCCGGGCAGTACCACGCATTCGCGAACGCCTCGATGCGCTCAATGTGTCGGTGCCACTCATCGGCGACTTCCATTACAACGGCCACGAGCTCCTCGCGGCGGAACCGGCCTGCGCCGAAGCGCTGGCGAAATACCGCATCAATCCCGGCAACGTGGGATTCGGACGCAAGCGCGACCCGCAGTTCGCAGCGATCGTCGGGCAGGCAATTGCGCGCGGCAAACCCGTGCGTATCGGGGTCAACTGGGGTTCCCTCGACCAGAGGCTCGCGACCGCCCTGATGGACGAGAACGCGAAGCGCGTGAACCCCTGGCCCGCGGATGCCGTCCTGCGCGAGGCGCTGCTGCGGTCGGCCCTCGACTCGGCGGAACGCGCGGTCGAGCTCGGCCTTGCGCGCGACCGCATCGTGCTTTCGTGCAAGGTTTCGGGAGTCGCCGATCTCGTGCGCGTGTACCGGGCTCTCGCGGCCCGCTGCGACTACGCGCTCCATCTCGGTTTGACCGAGGCCGGTATCGGCAGCAAGGGCATCGTGGCGTCGAGCGCCGCACTGGCTGTGCTGCTGGGCGAAGGCATTGGCGACACCATCCGCATGTCGCTGACGCCGGCTCCCGGCGAGCCACGCACGCAGGAGGTCGTGGTGGCGCAGGAACTCCTGCAGACGATGGGATTGCGCGCGTTTACTCCCATGGTCACTGCCTGTCCGGGCTGCGGTCGGACCACCAGCGAGTTCTTCCAGTACCTCGCGCAACAGGTGCAGGAGCACGTGCGCGAACGCATGCCGGTGTGGAAGATCGCGCACCCCGGTGTGGAGAACCTGACACTCGCGGTAATGGGCTGCGTGGTCAATGGCCCCGGGGAAAGCCGCCACGCCGACATCGGCATCTCTTTGCCCGGAACGGGCGAGTCGCCGGTGGCCCCGGTGTTCATCGATGGCGCGAAGGCAATGACGCTGCGCGGCGAACGCATCGCCGAGGAGTTCCTCGACGTCATCGATGCCTACGTTGCCCGCAACTATGTCTCCGCGGCGCCGCCCGCGGGCCTATTCGACCGTGCTGGCGTCAGCGGCGATCGCGCGCCGGACCTGTAACGCCTCGCGCTGCGCGATGTAGGCGTTTGCGCCGAAGATCACCAGCGCACCGAGTATGGTCCAGCGATCGATCGCTTCGCCAAACAGAGCCAGTCCCGCGAGTGCGACGATCGGGAGCTGCATGAAGCTTATGGGCGTCAGCGCGGAGATCTCGCCGAGCCGGAAGGCTCGCGTCCACAGCATGTGGCCGGCGGTTCCGAATGCGCCGGTGATGACCACCCACAGCCATCCGAGCGCGGTCGGCGTCTCCCAGACCAGCAGCGCGGTCGGCAGCGACAGCGGCACCCAGAGCAGGGTGGTCATGATCACGATGCCGTCGGGCGGTTCTGTACGCGAGAGAAACTTGATGCTGATCGCCGTGCACGCGCTCAGCAGCGCACCCAGCAGCGCCGCCAGTACGCCGGGGGTCACGGCGACGAACCCCGGCCTCACGATCAGCATGACGCCGCAGAATCCGATCAGCACCGCGGTCCATCGGCGCGCCCGCACCTTTTCGTGCAGGGCGATGACGGCGCCAATGGTCACGAACAGTGGCGTCGAGTACGACAGCGATACTGCCTGCGCGAGGGGCAGCTGCGAGATCGCCCAGAAACCGGCGAGCATCGACATGAGGCCGATGACGCAGCGCGCGAAGTAGAGCGGCAACTTGCGTGTCTGGAGCAGGCCGGGCCCGTGTTTCAGCAGCAGGGGAAGGGCGAACAGCAGGCCGAAGACGTTGCGGAAGAACGCGACCTCGAACGCATGCATCTCCTGCGTCGCGAGCCGGATCGCGACGGTCATCAGGCCGAACATGACGGTGGCGCCGAGCATCAGCGACGCGGCGCGAAGCGTATCGGCCTGCGCTGAAGTAGAACCCGCCGGCGGCGGAATCATGCGTGATGGAAGCGCCTGATCAGACCGCGCACCACCCCTTGCGTGCGCGCCCGGGCAGCCATCATGCGCCGCGTGGCTGCGGGCGCGGCATCGCTCTCGATGACCAGTACGTCGCCGTCGTGACGCAGTCGGGCCAGGAGGTATTCCGCGTCGTCGATGAGGATCGCGACGAGATCGGATTCCCGCGGTTGCGCGCGTGCGGCCACCAGCAGGAGATCGCCGTCGACGATTCCGAAGTGCCGCCAGCGCCCGCCCTCGACGCTCAGCAGGAACCCTTCCTCTTCGGGCCGGAGCCACGCCGGTACCGCCAAGGCTTCGTAGCGCGCCAACGGCACCAGGCGCCCGGCGGCCGTGACCCGGCCGAGCCAGGGCAATCGCGTTTCGCTGGCGAGCGGCGGCTTTCGCAAGCGGACCCCCCGCTGTTTCCCCAGCATCGGCTCCACCCAGCCGGCGTCGATCAGGGCGCTCACCTGCTTGTGCAGCGATCCGCGCGACACCAGCCCGAGTTCGGTACAGAGCTCCGCGAGCGTGGGCGGTCTGGCCCCACCGTTCGCGCGATCGCGCAGATGCTCGAGCAGCTGCTCCTGGCGGCGGGTCAACGCCACGCCGCCTTCGCTGCCCATCGGCAG